>NZ_DBEXAY010000149.1:0-13454 GCF_048170485.1 Victivallis sp.
CAGCGAGCGAAACGCATCGAACACGATGCGTTTCGCCGCATTTTTTTGCCGGAACCGCGCGAAATCAATAATCGATGATGTCGCGGTTGTTGTCGATCAGCGTCACGTCACCGGAGGTCACGCGCATATAGCGCTTCCGGAATTCCGGAACCGAATCGAGCACATAACGCTCGGCAATCGCCGCACGCTCTTCACACTTGGCCGCATCGCGCAGCAGCAGCAGACCGACGAAGACGTAGGTCTCCATCTCGACCAGACTGCGGGCCATGAGATCGTGATAGGCCGGATCCTTTTTCTCGGCGACGAATTTCACCGCCTTGAGCTGATCCTCGTAAAGCTCCATCACCATATCGCGGAGCCGCGCCAGCTTGCCGGTGAATTCCAGACCGGCGAGTTCATGAATCCGCTGGTCGTTGTCGCGCTGAATCACGCCGCCGATCGCCGCCACCACCTGCAGCTGCGTGGTGCCTTCGTAAATGTTGGTGATGCGGGCGTCGCGATAGAAACGCTCAGCGTTGAAGTCCTTCATGAAACCGGTACCGCCGTGGATCTGAATCGCATCGTAGGCGACCGAGTTCGCCACTTCCGTGGCCAGCGCCTTGCACATCGGGGTAAGCACCGCCGCCGTCTTGTTGTAGTACTTCTGCAACGCACGCTCTTCCGCGGTCGGATTCTCGCCGTGCTCAACCAGATGGGTGTAGGCATTGCGCAGGTCGACGACGCGGGTCGTTTCATAAAGCAGGGCCCGGGCGGCGGTCAGCCGCACCTTCATACTCGAAAGCATGTCGTAGATCGCCGGGAACTTGTCGATCGACCGCTTGAACTGCTGACGCTCGGAAGCATACTTGCGCGCCTCGCGGTAGGCCGCTTCGGCGATACCGACCGCCTGGCCGCTGATCGCGACGCGGGCACCGTTCATCAGACTCATCACGTAGCGGATGAGCCCCATGCGGCGCTTGCCGCAGAGCTGAGCGGGCACGTCGTTGTACTGCAACTCGGTCGTGGCAACGCCGTGGATGCCGAGCTTGTTCTCGATCCGGCGGACCACCAGCTGCGGACACGCTTCGCAGATGAACATCGAAAGGCCGCGGCCGTCGGTCGTCCCCTCTTCGGAGCGGGCCAGCACCAGGTGCACCTTGGCGCAACCGTTGGTGATGAAGCGCTTCATACCGTTGAGGTACCACTGACCGGTTTTTTCATCCTGCCAGGCGCGCAGCCGCACCGACTGAAGGTCGGAACCGAAATCCGGCTCGGTGAGGTCCATCGAACCGTCGTATTCGCCGCTCGCGAATTTGGGCAGATAGGTGTTCTTCTGCTCTTCGCTGCCGAAGAAGTTGATCGTCTCGGCAATGTCCTGCAGACCGAAGATGTTCTGCAACGACGCGTCGGCACGGGAAACCATTTCGGTCATCATCGTGTAGACCGAAACCGGGAAGTTCAGGCCGCCGTACTGGTGACCGAGCATCACACCCATCAGACCGGCCTGGGTCAGATCCTTCAGGTTCTGCACCGTCAGCGGGTGATAGGTGACCACGCCGTCGGCAAAATGCGGTCCTTCGGCGTCGACCGTGCGCGAGCGGGGCTCGATCCGGTCGCCGCAGATCTCGCCGACCACTTCGAGAACGCGGTTGAAGTTATCCAGCGCATCGGCATAATCGACCGGCGCATTGTCATAGGTCTCGGCATATTTGTAGCCGTTTTCCTGCAACTTGGTGGATTCCGCCAGATCCAGATGATTCAGCGTGAACATCAAATCCGGGTTGTCTTTGAAAAAGTTCGCCATCTTGAATAATCCTTACTGCTTGGCCTTGAATGCTTTGATCATTTGCGGAATCACGGTGTTCAAGTCACCGACGATCGAGTAGTGCGCGATGCTGAAAATCGGCGCGCCCGGATCGGTGTTGATCGCGATGATCTTTTTCGAATCCGACATGCCGGCGCAGTGCTGAATCGAACCGGAGATACCGCAGGCGATGTAGAGGCGCGGACGCACCGTCACACCGGTCTGACCGACCTGATGATCGTGATCGATCCACCCGGCGTCCACCGCGGCACGGGAGGCGCCGACTTCACCGCCGAGCGCTTCGGCCAGATCGTAGATCAGCTTGAAGTTCGCCTTGCTGCCGACACCGTAGCCGCCGGAGACAATGATCTGAGCGCCCTTGAGATCGACCTCCTTGTCGGCACGGACCCGCTCGAGCACCTTGACCACCGTTTCCGCATCGGTGATCTGCGGCTTGACGCGGACCAGCTTGCCCTTGCGGGAGGGATCCGGAGCATCCATCTTCATGACCCCTTCGCGGACGGTCACCATCTGCGGATCGTCCCAGGTGTTGACGATCGTCGCAATGATGTTGCCGCCGAAGGCCGGGCGGATCTGCATGAGCTTGTTGGTGTAGCTCTTGTTGTTCTTCTTATCTTCGAAGTCGTCAATCCGCAGCTGCGTGCAGTCGGCGGTGAGGCCGCCGAGCTTCTCGGAGGCGACGCGCGGCGCAAGTTCGCGCCCCTTGAGCGTGGCGCCGAAGAGAAGGATGTTCGGCTTGTGTTCACGGATCAGATCCATGATGACCTTCGCGTACGGAAGAACCGTAAAAGGCTCGAGCCGCGGATCTTCCGCAAGATAGACGGTGTCGCAGCCGTAGCTGTAGAGGGTATCGACGCACTTCTCGAGCTTGTCGCCGAGCAGGAGCGCTTCGGTCTTGACGCCCAGCTGAGCGGCGAGTTCACGGCCCTTGCAGACCAGTTCAAGGCTCACATCGGCGATCTTGCCGCCTTCCTGTTCGATAAAAACCCAGACGTTACCAATTTTTTCAGCCATGATGACGCTTACCCCAGAGTGTGATCGCTAATGAGTTCATGAATCAGTTCATTGATTCCCTCGGCGGTGGCCGGAACCGACTTCGCTTCGCTGGCGGTCAGCACCACGCTCATGACCTGCTTCACCTTGGTCGGGGAGCCCGGGAAACCGATGCGCGCCGGATCCGCGTTGATATCGGTGGCGCTGTACTCCTTGATCAGCAGCCCCTTCGCCTCGAGCGACCGCAGCCGGGCATCGAGTTCGTTGCCTTCGGTGTAGTTGCTGTTGGTGAATTCCTTGGCCACTTCGGAGGGAGTCCGGGCGCGCTTGTATTTCATGATGAGCTTGGCGTTCATCGGGCGCGGCTCGTTGGAGTCGATCACGGTCATCAACGCCGGCAGGGGGGATTCGAGAACTTCGTACCCGCCATCGATCGCGCGGCGGGCCACCACCTTCCCTTTGCCGAGCTCGACGACCTCTTCGACGTAGCAGATCTGCGGGAGCTTGAGTTTTTCCGCAATCTGCGGCCCGACCTGGGCGGTGTCGCCATCGATGGCCTGGCGGCCGCAGAGGATCAGATCGACCTTGCCGATCTTCTTCGCGCAGCAGGAGAGCGTATAGCTTGTCGCAAGGGTATCGGCTCCGGCGAGCGCGCGGTCGGTCACCAGAATCGCTTCATCCGCACCGCGGTAAAGCGCCTGCCGGAGAACCTCGGCGGCAGCCGGCATTCCCATCGTGGCAACCACCACGCGGACGCCGTAACGGTCTTTGAGCTGCAGGGCCAGTTCCAGCGCATTCAAATCCTCCGGATTGAAGATCGCCGGGAGCGCGGCCCGGTTCACGGTCCCTTCCGGCGTCATTGCGTCGCCGGAGATGTTCTGGGTATCCGGAACCTGTTTGACGAACACGAGTACGGTATAACTCACAGTTTCGACTCCCATTTTGGTTAATGGTTGATGTTGCATCCGTAAAAATTTTACAATCAAACGTGATAATATATCCTAAGCGCGGGAAATATCAAACGCTCCGAAGAACTTTTTCCGCAATTCCGGCAAAAAAATCCGTTCCTCTCCGGGGAAAATCAGCTTGCAACCGCCCGCGAGGCGCACTATGTTATATGTATGGTGAAACTGGCGGAAAAACTCATTCAAATTCAGGAATTCGACGGCAGCCGTGTCCCCTTCGACGCGGTGGAGCTGCAGACCAGACTCATCCACTGCTTCCTGGCGGCGGGTCTGCGCGACTCCAGCTACATGGCCGAAGACATCGCCCTTGCGGTCGAATATACGCTGCTCAACAGCAACCGCCCCGAACCGGTCTTCGGCCGCGGCGAACTCGGCTCGGCGGTCGTGCGGATGCTCGAAGAGACCGGGTTCCCGGAGGTCGCCGCCCTGTTCCGCCGGAACGGCAGTGAACGGCTCGTCACCATCAGCACCCGCCCGGAATCGGTCTCCGGACTGCTCGCAAAGTTTCTCGCCTGCCCGCCGGAACGGTTCGACCGGATCGTCCGCCAGGTGTGTGACGCGGCGCGGCTGCTCCACTTTGACGCGGCCTCGCCGCACCTCTTACTGGAGCTCGCCCGCCACTACGAACAGCTTGCGGAAGAGGAGCCCCCGCCGCCCGAACCGGTCGAACCGCCCCCTGCGCCGGCTGCCACCCAGAGCGAACTCTACCGGATTCTGCCGAAAGAGGCGCAGAAGCTGATCGACGACGGCATCCTGCGGGTCAACGGGATAACTCCGATCTTCTCCCGCATCAGCTTCTTCTTCATGATGAAGCCGTTTGCGGAGAAATTCCACCTTGCGCCCCCGGTGACCGAGCTGGAGGTGGAGCCCCTGCTCTACCGCATGACGGAGATTCTGGAAGCGGCGCGCGAAGCGATCGAGCAACATCTGGCCGTCACGGAACCGTTGCCGCTCTACCTCGCGGTGCCGGATATGCTGGACTTCATCGTCGATTACGAGCGCGGCGAACGGCTCGGCTCGGAAAAGCTCGGGCGGGAGCTTGCGGAAACCCTCACCGCCGGATTCCGCTGCGAGGTGAACCGGATTTCCATCAGCTGAGCCGCACGGCGCTCACTTCCACTCATTGGAGTAAAACGGCTCGACCCCGTCGACGCTTTCCGGAGTTTTCCCGACCGCGAACAGCAGTGTCACTCCGCTTTCCGCCCCCGGTTCCACCCGGTATCGGCGGCCGCGCTCGTCGCGCCACTCCCCGGCCGGCAGAACCGCCCGGGTGACCAGCAACGGCACCGGCCCGGAACAGCGGAGCAACGGCAGCGGGGAAGCGGTCCGCAATGCAGAGAGCGACCGGCGGTCCAGTTCGGCGAAGGGTTCCGCCGCGCACACCCCTTCCTCCCGGAGCAGCAGAGCCGCAAGCGAATTGGTCACCGGCAGCGGGAATTCAGCAATGATCTCAACTCCGGCAAACGGGCGGAGCAGTTCCAGCCCGTGGATTCCGCCGATCCGGAAACGGCGGATCCCGGCGTCATACGCCTGTGAAATCCGTTCCCGCCATTTCGGCAGTTCTCCTTCCGGCAGAAAGGCGGGAATCCGCAGTTCCGCCATATCCTGTTCCAGAGGGAGCGATTCCGGCGGCTTCGGAGGATTCCGGCGGAGGGCGCGGAATTTTTCCAGCGCGGCGGGAATTTCCGGATGAAGTTCCCGGCCGGCAAGGCGACCTGCCGCCCACTCCCAGAAACTCCGCCGCAGTTCACGGCAACTGCTCGACGGCACGAAAAACGCCCCCTCCACCACCGCATGAACCGGTGCGGCCTCCCACGGCTCCGGAACTCCGGCGGCAAACGCCGCTTCGACGGTTGCGGCATCCAGCGGGCGCTGTTTTGCCGGAGCAAAATCGACCGACGCCTGCCAGCACCCGTCCACGCCGTCGATCCGCCCCTCCCAGCGTGTGGCGGAACAGCGGAGCGTCACCGCCACCGCCTGCCGCCCGGCTGGAAGCGTCGAGGCCCGGCGGCTGAAATCAAATCCATTCTCCCCGATTTTGTAGAGCAGAAATCCGGGCGCGGCGGCAAACTCTCCGGGCAGAAAACACTCCACACCGGCCCGCACCCGGACCGTATCCGCTCCCCGGAACCGGAGCGAGATCAACGAAAAGGTGTTCCCCTCCCCGCCATCCGGCGGCACCAGCCGGAGCCGGTCGCCGAGGTGAAGCCGCCCCTCCGTCCGCACCGACAGTCCCGAGCGCGAAACCTTCCCGACCGTGCCGACCCGCACTCCGAATACGCCGGGCCGTTCGGAATCGATCAGCGTTTTCCACTCCTCCCGGCGGAAAAATCCGCTCGACGGGCGGCGCGTCGCGGTCGAACGAAGCAACTGGCGCGCCTCCTCTTCGACCGCGGGATCCTCCGGAGAATCGAGCAGCATCCGATAAGCGTGGACCGTTTTCCAGACATATTCCGGTCCGCGCAGACGCCCTTCGACTTTCAGCGAGGCGATGCCGAGCCGCCGGAACTCCGGCAGCAGATCCACCCCCTCCAGATCCTTCGGTGAAAGCAGAAAGCCCCGCCGCTTCCCCGCCTCGTAACTGCGGCGGCAGGGCTGTTTGCACTTGCCCCGGTTGCCGCTCCATCCGCCGAGCGCCGATGAGAGAAGACAGCGGCCGGAGAGACTGCAGCAGAGCGAACCGTGAACAAACACCTCCAGTTCAACCGGCGAAGCCGCGGCAATCCGCCGCAACTCCTCAAGCGTCAGCTGCCGCTCCAGAATCACCCGGCGGATGCCGAGTGCGGCCGCGGCCGCAACCCCCGCCGAATTGTGGATGCCCATCTGTGTCGAGGCGTGCAACACCAGCTGAGGGAAATAGTTGCGGCAGAGCTCCACCACCGCCAGATCCTGCACGATCAGCGCATCGGGGCGCAGACGTGCCAGTTCCGCCAGAAATTCCGCCGCCTCGTCGAGTTCCTCCTCCCGAAGCAGGGTGTTGAAGGTGAGGTAGACCCGACGCCCGTTGCCGTGCGCATAGCGGAGAAGTTTCCCCAGTTCGTCCGGGGAAAAATTGGCGGCCCGTTCCCGGGCGTTGAATTTGGCCAGCCCTCCGTAGACCGCATCGGCCCCCGCGTCGAACGCGGCAAGAGCGGTTTCCAGATTTCCGGCCGGAGCGAGCAGCTCCGGAACGTTCGATTGTCTCTCCATGCGGCAAAGGCTCCCGTGAACAGCGAATTTTCATCACACTCATAACATATCACCGCAACGGCTCCCCCGCAAGCAGGGAAACGCCCCCCGCAACGATGAATTTTCACCGCATGGAGACTTGCAATTTATCCAAACGGCAATATTTTATTCTCCGAAAGGCGCACTATGACCGACAGACCGTTTACACTGCCCGAACTCCATCTTGCCGACACCGACCGGAGCTGGTCGGAGGAGTGGTTTCTGCCCGCGCTGGAGGCGTTCCGCCGGCAGAGAGGGGAAACCGTACTGCCCCGCACCGAAGGCATGTGGGAGAAGGTGCCCGACAGCTTCTACCACCTGGAGCCGGAACTTTTTCTCCAGCTTCAGGGTGGGTGTGAATTCCGTTTCCCTCACCAGACCGTTCAGCTCCGCAGCGGCGACCTGCTGCTGATTCCCCCAGGGCTGCCCCACGCGGAACGGAGCAACAACTGCGGCGGCGCCCCGTTCGCCAACTTCGTTCTGATGACCCGCAGCAACCATGCTTCGCTGCATCTGGCCTGCGCCGGACGCGACCATCTCCCGACGGTCTACCATGTTCTGCCGCTGGAGGAACCGCTCTTCTACTGCGGAATCCTTCAGGCGCTCTCCGCCTGGGCTGACCATCGCGACCGGCGGTGCGACGAGATCCGCGACCACCTGACCCGGGCCCTGTTTGAAAAACTCCGGCTGGACATTGAACTGCGCCTCGCCGGAACGCGAAAGACGCAGACCGTGCACACCGTGACCGAATCGTTTCATCCGCTGGCGCACCGCGCAAAACGGTACATCGATGAAAATTTCCCCAACCGGTTTCCCGATGTGGCCGAGACGGCGCACGCGATCGGCTGTTCGCCGAACTACCTCTCCAGCCTCTTTCTGCGCGCTCACGGCATCACCATCAAAGAGTATGTCAATTCGCTGAAATTCAACTACGCCCGCCGGATGCTCGAAGAAAGCTCCTACAATGTCTCGGAGATCGCCGGCAGCTGCGGCTTCAGCGATGTCATCTATTTTTCCCGCCAGTTCCGGGCGCGGTTCGGCTACACGCCATCCCAGCTCCGCACCCGGCCGGCGGCCTTTGCAGACGTTACGAAACACAAACGAATGAATAAGGAAAACGACTTATGAAAACCGCTGCCATCGGTGAGATTCTGTTCGACCGCTTCCCCGACCGCGACCGCCTCGGCGGCGCCCCCTGCAACGTCGCGGCAATGCTCAGTCAGTTCGGGCTGAACTCCTTCCTCATCTCCGCCGTCGGCCGCGACCGGCTGGCGGAACGCGCCCTTGCGGAACTTGCGGAACTCGGCGTCAACACCTCGGCCGTCCAGACAAACGAGCTCCCGACCGGCGAAGTCCGCGTCTCTCTCGATTCGCACGGGAAACCGACCTACACCTTCGCCGAGAAATCCGCCTGGGACCAGATCTGCTGGACCCCTGCCCTCGCGGAACTCGCCCCGACCTTCGACGCGGTCTGCTTCGGCACCCTCGCTCAGCGAAACGGTTCAGCAGAAACCATCCGCACCTTCCTCCGCCATACCCGGAAAGACGCCCTTCGCGTCTTCGATCTCAATCTGCGTGCCCCCTACTACGACCGGAATGTGGTTCTGGAGACGCTTCAGCTGGCCAACATGCTAAAACTCAACGATGAAGAGCTCCCGATTCTGGCGGGATTCCTCGAGGTGAAACCCGAGGAGGTCATCCCCCGCCTGCTCGCCGGGAACATCGAACTGGTCGCCCTCAGCCTCGGCCCGGAGGGAGCCGAACTTCACCGCCGCGGCGAATGCTCCCGCGCCCCCGCCGGAGAGCTGGAGAAAATGGTTGACTCCGTCGGCGCCGGCGACAGCTTCACAGCGACGCTGATCGCCGGTCTGCTCCGCGGTCTTCCGCTCGACCGCATCAACCGGCACGGCAACCGCGTCGCCTCCTACGTCTGTTCACAGCACGGAGCCACTCCGCCGCTGCCGGATTCGCTCAAGGAGTTTTGAACCGGCGCGGCGGAAGAATCCCCCGCGTCAGAGCGCAGGTGTTTCAAAGAGGCGGCAGCTGTGGGGCGCCAGCTCCAGTTCGAGCACGCCGCCCGGAAACGCCACCAGCTCATCCCGCCAGAAGTCGCGCATTTCCGCACCCGGGATGCCGTAATCGGCGAGATTCAGCCGGACCCGCTTCGGAGTTTCCCCCCAGTTGACCGTCATCAGACGGCGGCCGTTCCCGACCCGCTGCAGCCAGAGCGCCGGACACTCTTCGGTGAAGAGATCCAGCGGTTTCGCCGCCTCGCCCGAAGGCGCGGCAACCACTTTGCGCGCCAGCTCCAGACCGGCCGCATTGAGCTTCGTCATGTCGTCGGAAAGGTTGACCGCACCGGCCGCCATCAGGACCACTCCCAGCAGAATCTCCACTTCGCTCTTCGTCGCCGTGGCGAGTTTCATATCGCGTTCCGCATCGAAGGCCGCTCCCGGCTCGACGAAGACGAGCAGCGGATTGAGCCGCCAGAGGTTCGGGTCGTCGCTGGTCTCCACGCCGCGGCAGACCGCGAAGTCCGGATCGTTGAGCCAGAGCCGCTTGTTCGCCCAGAAACGGGCGCCGGCCGACAGGGCGTTGCTGCGGATGTTCGGCCAGCGGGCATGAATGTCCGCGCCGATCCGGACCGAATCCACCATCCGGTTCCCCGCCAGAAACGGGTAGTTGCAGCCGAGAATCCGGGCACGGCCGTCGATTCCCTCGTAAACCGGTTCGAGCAGCCGCCGGACGATCTCGCTGCGCGGCACCATGCCGTCATGGAAACGGGGGGCGTTCAACGTGGAGTTGAGGAAGTCAAGCTTGAAGTATTTGTACCCCATCCCAGCATAGCGCGAAAAGAGTTCCCGCAGATGTTTGCGTGTCTTCTCCACGGTCGGGTCGAGCACGAAGCCGAACCGCCGCATGCACTCATAGGCGAGACAGGGCTGGCCGCCGAGGGAGAGCGCGAGCATCTCCGGCGCCTGCTGCGCGATGAAGCAGTGCGGTTCGATGATCGACGGCGCGAACCAGAGCCCCGGTTCGAATCCCATCTTCGAGAGTTCCTTCGCCAGAAATTCCATCCCATTGGGGAAATAGGGATTGGCCTCCCATTCGCCGTAGCAGTACTGCCAGCCGTCGTCGACGATGATCCGCTTGACATGTTTCGAAAGCACCGGATCGCGGGCGATGAATTCGGCGTTCTTCAGCACCTCCTCCTCGGTGATGGTCCAGCGATAATAGTCCCAGGAGTTCCAGCCGGCCTCCGGCGGAGCGGAGAAGTCCCGGGGGCACTCGATGTTGCCGCTGGTCCAGTTCTCCAGCAGTGCGAAGCCGTCGCCCGCCTCGATCGTGACCGGATCCAGCTCCACCTCGCAACCGCTGTAGCAGAGCAGTTCATAACGTGCCCGGACGCCGCCGAGCCGCTCCCCTTCGAACCGCCCCCGGAACGATCCCGGCTGCCGTTGGCGAAGCGGCATCGACAGCATCAGCGTCTTTCCGTTGCGGGTGATCATGCAGTGGTAGAAGCTTTCGAACTCCTTCTCCCGGCGGCAGGGCAGTTTGACCGCTTCGCAACCGCCCATGCGCAGCCCCTGGGCAAGAAGATGATCGGCCGCCAGTTCCGGAATCTCCAGCACGGTCACTTCGACAAGATCGGCGGGAGCCTTCAACGTGCCGTTCAGCCGCAGTACAATCCGCCCGGCCTGTTCGGCAGCGGAAAAACGCCAGCTGCCGGAACGGCTCGCTCCGGAAAGTTCTCCGGGGGCGGTGCAGCTCCAGCTCACCGGCTCCTCCTCCCGGTTGACGTGGATCTTCGTCCGGCAGTGTTCCAGCCGGAACTCGCCGAGCACAAGGTCAAATGTGCCGTCGGGATGAATCTCAATCATCTTCCTGATTCCCTTCTTCTCTTTTCACATCCGGAACTTTTTTGATTTCGGCGCGGGGAGCGGCCGGCTCCGCCTCCTCCGCCGGGATTGCATCATATGGCTTGAGCAGAGTGTCGAACGCCCGGTAAGGCACGAATCCGGCCCGTCCGGTGTAGGAGCGCACAAACGTTTCCGACGGGTTCTCCGCCTGATCGATCAACGCATTGGCCGCCGTCGACACGAGCCCGTCGAAATCGCACCGGATCACCCCGGCAATTCTCGGGTCATCCACCAGATCGATCGGGAAATGGTAGATGGTGATGATGCGCGGCCGATACGCCCTCTTCTCCGCGTCGATCGCGGCAAGAAGCGACTCCGCAATCCGGCAGGAACTCAGGAACACCACCGGCGGACTCTTCCGCAGAATTTCGCGAATCAATTGCGGCACCTGTTCGCGGCCGGAGAGATCCGGATACAGCTCCAGCGTCGCCCCCCATTCCCTCCCGGCCTCGGCAAACCACTCGACATAGCGGGAGAGATGATATCCGGCCAGGAAGAGCTGTTTTTCTCCGTCACAGCACACCTCGCGGACCGCATCGCGAATCGCCGCCCGGCAGTCGCTCCACGCCGTCGCAAATTGCGAGCTTTGCTGCCCGAAGAGGATCAATGGATAACGGATTCGGCACAACTCCTGCGCCAGAGGCAGATCGGGATCCAGCTGCGGCTGGTAGAGCACCCCGTCCACCTGAGAACGGACCAGACACTCCAGACAGCGCCGTTCCTTTTCCGGCTGGCCGCGCGTCACAAAGAGCATCAGCTGGTAGCCGCGGCGGTCGACGGTATCCAGAATCACATCGATCATTCCGGAAAAGTAGGGATCCCGCACTCCGCCGACCACGAAACCGATCATCTTCGTCCGCCCCTGCGCCAGCGCCTGCGCGGCAAAGCTGGGGCGGTAGCCGAGTTCCGCGATCGCACGGTCGATCCGTTCCCGCGTCTCCGGCTGAAGCCGCGCCGCAGGGTTGCCGTTGAGATACATCGACACCAGCGACTTCGACACCCCTGCCCGTGCGGCGATATCCTTCAATGTGACACGCATTCCCCTGCTCCTGGGCTGAACCGGTTCAGCAAAATATTGATTTAATATAAGCCGGAATGAACAAAATACAAGGAGAGAGGCAGCAAAAAAATCAAAATCCGGGAGTCCGGGAGGATTTTTCCGAAAAAATTCCCTTTTCCGGTACAATATCCGCCATGCTCCTCCCGTTAAAGAGACAACAGGACAACCTTTACAGGGAACGATTGTTATGAAAAAAGATTCCGGGAAATTCACGCTTATCGAACTCCTCGTGGTGATCGCGATCATCGCCATTCTGGCCGGAATGCTGCTTCCGGCACTCAACCGGGCCCGGGAGTCCGGATATCGCAGCACCTGCCAGAACAACCTCCGGCAGATCGGAATCATGATCAATGCCTATGAGGGCGACTGCAAGGTCCGCCCCTTCGCCTACATGATGCCCTCCATCGCGAAAGATGCGGGGGCGGACTGGCCGATCGGCATCGCCGAGGCACTCGCCAGCTACGGCGGCGGCGAAGGGAGCAAGGTGTTTCAATGCCCCCGGGACAACCGCCCCAAAAAGACCTATGACTACGAACAGTACGACGATTACGATTATGATGAAACCTATGCGGAAAGTTCCTTCGACAACGAAACGTTTTTCGGGACGGAATCGACCAGCTACCTCTATTTCCCGCCGCGCTACGGCCGCCGGAGCAATCCCCACTGGGAATCGCGCCGGGTGATTCTGGCGGACTTCCGCTACTTCCACGGCAAACCCGGTTCCGCCGGTTCGATCAACCATCTGTTCGGTGACATTCACGTCGGCGACTATCAGGACAAATAAGCGAAAGGAACGGCAAATGGCCATCATGCCCGATCTCGTCAAACCCGGTTCCCGCCGGAAACGGTGGATTCTGATCGCCGTCGCCGCCGTCGTCGTTCTCGGCGGAATCGTCGCAGCAGCCATCTGCTGCTGGCCGGTGACGCCGCCCGATCCGAAAGAAAACCAGGAGGAAGCGGCAAAATTTCTGGCCAGCAGGAACTTCGGCCGCATGAAACTGCAGGAGCAGCGAGACTACATCCGCTCCATCGGCGGCCCCCGTGCCCTCTTCCGCAACCGCACTGCCCTTTCGGAAAGCGAACGCCGTCAGGCGATGGAAAACATGCGCCGCATTTTCGCGGCGGAACAGGCGGCCAAAATGCGCAAATTTTTCGCCGCAAGCCTGGAAGAGCAGAACCGCATGCTCGACGAGGACATCGCCCGCATGAAGGCACGCCGCGCCGAATGGGAAAAACGCCGCGCCGAACGGGCCCGGCGGGAGGAAGAACGCCGCAAGCAGGCCGCCGCGGGCAACCAGCAGGCGGCCCAGCAGCCGCCGCGCCGCACCCCGCCCTCCGCACAGGAACGGCGCCAGCGGGAAGCCTCCGCCAATCCGACCACCCGCGCCCAGCATCAGGTGTACCGCCAGCTGATGCGTCAGCGGCAGGCGGGGAAGCGCTGAATCCGACCCCTTTCTGCACGGAGGCCGGAAGAGGAAACTCTTCCGCCTCCGTTTTTTTACTTG
>NZ_DBEXAY010000150.1:0-4933 GCF_048170485.1 Victivallis sp.
CTCCTGCAGCTGGCGGGAGAGGGTCGGCTGGGTGACATGCAGGGCGCGGGCCGCTCCGGTCATGCTTCCGGTGTCGGCCACTCCGAGAAAATAGCGCAATACTCTGAGTTCCATATTCGGCTGGGGTCTTCCATGCTGATATCCGTGTCGGCCGGGGGGCCGCCGGCCGACTTCTTCTTACAATAGCACGGTTCCATCGCTTTTCAACTCTCCGGCATTCGCCGGTTTCCCGCCGGAGTTCTCCCGGTGCCGCGTCCGGAGACAATCCCGGAACAGGTCGTTTGTGTTATAGTTTTAAGGCATATCATGATATAAGAAATAAGTATTTGCTATTTCATAAAAATCGTTTACATTGAGTAGTGACATCCCCGGAATGTCGATGGCCGCAGAAAAAATGGACTGGAAGGAGGTGCTGCATGCACAGGTGGTATTCCACAATCGGATTGGGTGTTGTCATCGCTTTTGTGCTGATTTTGGTCGTGTGTGCGGAGAAAACGAAAGGCAATGCAATGAGAGATCGTATTGAAATCATCGTCGGTTCCGCCCGTTTTACCGTCGTTCCTGCGGAAAATGAGGCCGCCGCCGCGTTCCTGCAACGACTGCCGCTGACGGTCGAAATGCGGGAGCTCAACGGCAATGAGAAATATGCCGATCTGGCGAATCCGCTGCCGGCAAAGGCGGAAACGCCCGGAACGATCCGGTGCGGCGATCTGATGCTGTACGGCAGCTCCACGGTGGTGCTGTTTTACGAGAACTTCTCTTCCCCCTACCGTTATACCGTGCTGGGAAAAGTGGAGAATCCCGACGGCTTGAAGGCCGCTCTGGGGCGGGGAAATCCGACCGTGACATTCGCGGCCGTGCCGAAGAGGCCGGCCAAGCGGCTCGCCTCCGACGGAGCGGTCATGCAGCGGGAAAATCCCGCCATGCCGACGCGGGTGTTGAAGAGCGGCACGAAGATCCGGATGCACTTCGGCGATACGGTTATCCCCGGGATCCTGAACGACAGCGAAACGGCGAAGGCGCTGATCACCCGGCTGCCGGTCACGGTGCGGATGAGCCGGTATTCCCACGATTTCTGCGGCGTGCTGGCCGAACCGCTCCCCTACCGCGAGAGCGAGGTGCATTACGGCTGGCTCAACGGCGACATCGATTTCGCCCGAGACGGGAACTATTTTACAATTCTTTTCGAAGACGAGGCCAATTCGGCACAATATGGCCATCAGATCAATATCGGGGTCGTAACGTGTGAGCTCTCCCGGATTGCCGGATTGCGCGGCAGTTACGAGGTCCGGATTGAACTGGCAGAGTGAATTTGCAACACAGGAGGAATGAGCAATGGATTATGAATTGAATGGAAAAGTCGCTCTGGTTGCCGGTGCGACCAGCGGGATCGGCAAGGCGACTGCGGAGATGTTCGCCCGGGCAGGGGCTTCGGTCGTCCTGGCGGGGCGGCGGGAGAAGCTCCTGCGGGAAATCACCGATTCTCTGACGGCGGAGGGGCTCAAAGCCGCCTGGACCGTCTGCGACGTGACCGACGAGGAGCAGGTCCAGAAGATGGTCGCATTCGCCGCCGACACCTTCGGCCGCCTCGACTGCGCCTACAACAACGCCGGAATCATGAGTGACGACGTGGAGACTGCCGAACTGGAATCCTCCGAGTTCGACCGGGTGATGAACATCAATCTGCGGAGCATGTTTCTCTGCATGAAATACGAACTTCGCCAGATGCTCCGCCAGCAGGGCGGGGGATACTCCATCGTCAACAGCTCCTCCATCGGCGGCCTGATCGGCCTGCCGGGGCGGGTGGCCTATCACGCCTCCAAACATGCGGTGCTGGGGATGACCAAGTGCGCGGCATTGGAATACGCTGCCCGCGGCATCCGCATCAACGCGGTCTGTCCGGCGACGATCGAAACTCCGATGGTGGAGAAGATGCTGGCGACCGGTGCGATTCAGGGAGTGGCCGAGCCGATCGGCCGCTTCGGGCATCCGGAGGAGGTGGCTTCGACGGTGCTCTGGCTCTGCAGTCCGGCCGCTTCGTTCATCGTCGGGCAGGGGATTGCGGTCGACGGCGGCTACACGGTGAAATAACGTTACTGAAAGCCGGAGGTGAATATGAAAAAGGTTCTGCTGATCTCTTCGAGCCCGCGGCGCGGCGGAAATTCCGATCTTCTGTGCGATCAGTTTCTGCGCGGCGCGGCGGACGCCGGTCACCGCGCGGAAAAGATCTTCCTCGCGGAGAAGACGATTCACTACTGCACCGGATGCGGCGCCTGCGCCAACGCCACGCGCCCCTGCGTGCAACAGGATGACGTGGCGGAAATTCTGGAGAAGATGGTCGCCGCCGATGTGATCGTTCTCGCGACCCCGGTCTACTTCTACACGATGTGCGCCCAGCTCAAGACGCTGATCGACCGGAGCTGCCCGCGTTACACGGCGATTTCGAACAAGGAGTTTTACTTCATTCTGACCGCGGCGGATTCCCGCGTCGACGCGATGCGCCGGACGGTCGAGAGCCTCCGCGGCTTCACAGAGGATTGCCTCGAAGGCAGCCGGGAGCGCGGCATTCTCTACGGCGTCGGCGCCTATGAGAAAGGGGAGATCAAAGCTCTTCCGGCGTACCGGGAGGCGTATGAAATGGGGCGGGCCGTCTGACACCTGCCCGAAACGATGAAGGAGAGTGCGGAATGAAACGATTACTGGTAACAGCAGTTGCACTGCTCGGCGCGGTGGGAATCGCCGCCGCGGACAACATTCAGAAAAAGGAGACCGAAATGAATTCCATTGCGAACGATACCCGTATTTTCAAGACAGACCCCGCGATTCCGGTGCAGGATATCCGGTTCCGGAACCGGTTCGGCATTGAGCTTGCCGGCCATCTCTACCGGCCGAAGGAGTTCGACCCGGCGAAGAAGTACGCCGCCATCGCCGTCAGCGGTCCGTTCGGGGCGGTCAAGGAGCAGTCCTCCGGACTGTACGCGCAGGAGCTGGCGCGGCGCGGTTTTGTGACGCTCGCATTCGACCCCTCCTTCACCGGAGAGAGTTCCGGGGAACCCCGGTTCGTGGCGTCGCCCGACCTCAACACGGAGGACTTCTCCGCCGCGGTGGACTGCCTTTCGCTTCTGCCGTACGTCGATGCGGAGAAGGTCGGCATTCTCGGCATCTGCGGCTGGGGCGGTTTCGCCCTCAACGCCGCCGCGAACGATCCCCGCATCAAGGGGACGGCCGCCGTCACCATGTACGACATGAGCCGGGTCAGCGCCAACGGCTATTTCGATTCGATGAATGCCGACGGCCGTTACGAACTGCGGCGGCAGCTCTGCGCACAGCGGCTTCGGGATGCGAAAAGCGGGAAATATGAGACCGCCGGCGGCGTGCCGGATGTTCTCCCTGCGGATGCTCCGCAGTTTGTCCGGGACTACTTCGCCTACTACAAAACCCCCCGCGGCTACCACCCCCGTTCGCTCAACTCCAACCAGGGGTGGAACAAGACTTCGACGCTGGCGTTTCTCAACGCGCCGCTGCTCACCTACAGCAGTGAGATCCGCTCCGCCTGTCTGCTGGTTCACGGTGAAAAGGCGCATTCGCGTTATTTCAGCGAGGACGCGTTCAAGAAGCTGACCGGCGACAACAAGGAGCTGCTGATCGTCCCCGGCGCGAGTCATGTGGATCTTTACGACAACTTCGAAAAGATTCCGTTCGACAAGCTCGAACAGTTCTACACCCGCTATTTGAAGTAAGGGCGTATTTCCTTCTTTCGCGGCCGGGCAGTGGCATCCATACCCTGCGCGGCCGCGTGATTTTTGCCGCCGGGAATTTGCGCGGAACCCTCTGAATTCCTTGATTTCTGTTGCACGGTTGCGAGATGCTCCGCTGTGGTCCGTGCTTCAGGAACCGGTTGTTCTTTTTTTCTTCCGTCGCCCGTCGGCAGGCGCTGAAGGCGGGAATTTCCCGGTGCTTGCCAGGTTCGTTTCCTCCCAGGAAAGCGTTGCCTTTTCCGGCTGATGCGGCGGAATGGTCCAGTCATCCTTGAGGGTGCGTTTCCGGTATTGCGAAGGGGTTTCCGCAAAATATTTTCGAAACACACGGCTGAAGTAGTTCTGGTCTTGAAAGCCGGAGTTCCTGGCCACTTCGGAGATGTTCCAGTAGGGAATCTGCAGGAGTTGGCGTGCCCGCTGCAGACGGCAATGGATGAGATACTGCAGCGGAGATATCGCATATGTTTTCTGAAACAGGGTGTTGAAGTAACTTTCACTGATGCTGTATTTCAGACATAGTTCTTTTATGGTAAACGGCTTGTAGAAGTTGTTCCTCATGTATGCCACCACCTGTTCCATCTGCTGATGGCGGATGGCCCACGTCATATTTTCAGTCTGGTTTTCAAACTCAGAAAGTCGTTTCCAGATCGCTTCCAGCAACGGCGGAGCCGCGAGAAGACGCGACTGCTGCTGCATGAAGACCAGATGGTTGAACCAGGCCAGAAGAATGGGATCTTTCCCGGTATCGACGATTCGAAGCATGTCGTCGCAATTTCCGCCATTGATGTTCATTACGGCGAAAACGGTTCGACAGTCGTCGGAACCCTTCTGCTCGTGGCGGATTTTCGGCGGCGTGACGAATACCTGTCCGGCTGTGGCGTTCATGCAGCCGAAGCCCTGAAACTCCACGGTGCAGCTGCCGCGTTCCACCATAACCAGCTCAACCCCGTTGTGACAATGCATCGGGGCATTGGGTTTGTCGTAGTCCGCTGCAAAGATCAATTCAAAATTCTCAGCCATACTGTTTTCCTGCAATAAAGTTGTTTTGTGCTAAAATATCACAAAATCTTCCTGGTTTCAAGCCATTGTTTTTGCTTTCTTTTGATGTATCTTACTTTCAATGGAAGATACGAAAAAGAAGATGGCTTATTTTCTCGAAACAAGGAGAATGAGAA
>NZ_DBEXAY010000151.1:0-18352 GCF_048170485.1 Victivallis sp.
ATAACAATCATGAAGTAAAAAAAGGCGTCTGACGTCATCCCCGGCACTGAGCGGGAGGTGCTGGGATGTTATTTTCGGACGCGGTCGCTGATGTCCGGCATTCAGGCGTCCATCGGCATTCCGGGGATCCGCCTGCCGATCTACACGATCATCGACATGATTGAAACGGCGGAAAACGTGTGGTCCGACTCCTGCGTCTGCGCCATGGTGGATCAATCGCTGGCTGAAAACAGTCAGCCCTCCACGGAGAGCTGACCGGAAGCCGGCCGGGGAAATCAAACGATTTCCGCGTCTCCGGCGATCTCCCATTCGGAGAGAATGTTCTCCAGGAGATAGAAGGAACAGTCGCACAGCGCCTCCAGAGGTATTTCCTCTGGGAATCCGGCAAGTTCCTCATGAACGATCCGTTTCCACTCCGGCTCCCCCGTAAGCAGAACGATCCACGCGGCGGAGAGGGAGTGGCGGATGGTGTTTTTCTCCTCTTTGATGCACGGCGAACAGCCATTCCAGAGCGGGAGTTCCCGAAGCGCGATCTGCTCCCCCGTTTTGCAGTCGGAATGCGGCCGCCACTGCGGTTTGCAGATTCTCCAGTCGGGTGAAAACTCCCTCCCCCCGCGATACCGTTTCCACTCCGGCAGCGCTTCGAGAAAGTGGCGCCCGCTGCAGAGAAGTCCGCAATGTGCTGCCTCCCGCACCTCCGCCAGAAAGGAGATCTCCGTCAGAAGACGCATCGCATACACCGTATGCGTCAGAAACCAGCCCATCCAGAGAGGATTGCCCGCGGTGCCCCCGTTCAGAATCTGCACCCGGCTCTTGCCGAACGGAAGAGGTTCCGTCGCGACACGACGGTGTAACTCGCGGTATGTCGCTTCTCCACTCAGATCCGCCATCACCGCAGTGGCCAGAAGAAGATTGACCGAAGAGACCAGCGCCGCTTCCGGAGTGTCTCCGGAGAGAAAACTTCCACGATCGTATCCGGGGATGTCGCCGGGAATGGTCCAGTTGCGTTTCTGCAGTGCGGTCAGCAGCCGCAGAAGGCGCTCCCGGCACTCCGCCCTCTCCAACTCCGAACTTGCCGGATGCCGCTGGAACTCGTACAACGAAAGCAGCCAGGGCACGACCTGATCGCAGGAACTCGCCGGGTAATGACAGCTGCCGTCTGCACCGATCCCGCGCAGAATGCACCCTTCGGTCTGCACCCTGTCCTGCAGCAGAAAGAGGCCGTGCAGGAGTGTGCGCGCAAACTCCCCTCTCCCCCCGGCAGCCGGGCGACGCAAATTGCGCAGGAGGCCGAGCAGATAATCCCCGGTGAAAAACGCGCCGTTTTCAATCGGCGTCCACCAGCCGAAGGGATTGGGGAAATTGTCGCGACACTCCCCGGGCAGCGGCAGTATCACCTCCCCTGCCGGCCCTGCGTAGTCATAGAGAATGCCGTCCGGAGAGAGGAAACGCCGTTTCAGCTCCTCCTCCACCCGGCGGGAAAGTTCGTTCCAATGGGTCATGTTGTTTCTCCGTCTTTTATTCCATGCTCCAGTGTTCCCGAAGCGAGAGAACTCCCCCCGGATGTTCGGGCAGAGTGGGCGAATGCGACTCCTCCTCGGTCAGCGCATTGTTGATGAAAATATGAACTGGATATTCCCCGTTCAGATCCTTCGCAGGGGTCTGATAGCGGATGCGCATCACGGAGCCCCGGCGACTTTCGGTCCGGATCTCCGGCGGCTCGCTCCAGCAGCGGAACTGCGCAAAGGCGAACCGTTCCGCGGGCGCGGCGGCAAGTTCCAGAACAATCCGTTCCGGAGTTCGCGCAAGGTGCAGAACATTGCCACGCTGTTCAAACAGAAACTTTGCCGGCGGACTCTTACGTTCCGGCGGAAGAACCAGACGGGCAAGCGAAGAGGTTTCCAGTCGAGTGATGCTCCAGATGCCGAGCGATCTCCGATACGGCGCCTTGTTGATGAGCCGGTTTTCCAGCGAGAGCCCGTCCGCTTCGAATTTCAGGCGGTATTCGTAGACAATGCGGAAAAGCGTACTTTCCTGCGATGTCATAACCGCTTCACCCTCGGCGGGAAAAGTGATCGTATAGGGAGCATGCTTCAGAAGCGGATCGTTGGGATAAAAGGCCGGCGACGGATGGAATCGCATGAAATGCCCTCCGCTTCGATCCGGCGTCTTCCCCCGCAGCAGACGGTCGGAGCCGGGAAATACCGTTGTTTTCAGAAGGTTTTCTCCGCCTTTTTTCCGGAATTCAATGACCCGCCCCCCGTATTCCGGGAGAAGCAGCGCTTCGTAACAGCTCCACTCGACGCGCCAGGCGTTTTCAAACCCCTTCCAGCGGACCTTGCGAATCCGGCAGGAGCGCCACTCCGGCGCCGGCGGAACGGGGGGAACGAATGCCAGTTTCCGCTCATGCTCCAGACGGTTCCGCTCCAGCGCCGCTCGGAGTTTTTCCGGAGAGGCGGTATGGAACACCGGCTCCGCCCAGGCGACGCGCTGGAGCCGGAAGCCGTGTCCATACTCGCCGCGCAGTTCCAGCTGATGGACGCCGCGCAGATCCACCTTCACCGGTTCCGCATCCGCGCCGAGCGAAACGGTGCGGTCCAGAACAATCCGATGATCGGCCAGCAGAAGGAACCGGACATCGGTCTTTTCCGGGCGGTCCTTCGGATGCCGCTCCTCGTCGATGCCGATCCGCGCGGAGAAGGCCTCCGCCGTCTGATCCAGGCGATAGACAACGCTGAAGCCGGTGTGGCCGCAGATGCCCCGGGCGAAACTCCTTCCGCCGATTCGAATCGCTCCTTTGCCGCTGAGATTCCGGTTGATCTGCGGCAGGCGCAGCCCATCGGGCGTCCAGCTGTATGCGGCATCGGTCCACGGCACGGAGTCCAGACCGACCTCCGCCGCGCCGCACAGCCGGAGAAGCAAAACGAAGAGAAGACAGAGGGCGGTCCGCATCCGTTATTTTTTCTCCATCGAATCAAGCATCGCTTTCGCCTCCCGGAGAATTTCCGCAGAGCTCATAAGTTCGTTGTGGACGGAAAGTTCCGCAATGTCAATCTGAATCTGCTCTCCCCCCTCCGTTCTGCCCCGGAAAAGCTGAGTGGCAAACAACGGCACCTTCGGATAGAGATTCTCTTTCTCATACTGCCGGATTGACTGCGACGCCACGAGCTCTCCATTCACAAAGAGCTGAAGGTCTCCGGCACGGTTCATGGCAAGCGTGAAGACGGCCCATTTGCCCGGCTCGATCCGGAACTCCTTCTTCATCGGAACGGAGACGAACTTCTTGGCCTTTTCGCTGGAAGAAGCCGCGACAAACAGGCCGTATGCCTGCAGCCCCTCCTTGCCCGCGCGCAATCCGAGACGGATTCCGGGTTTGGTGTGACTGCCGGCGCCGGCATAGAGAAGATACCCCTCGCCCGTGTCCCCCTGCGCGCGGGCCAGTACCGTAAAGGTCAGATTGTCCGTTCCGCAGGATTCCGCCCCGGAGAGCCGATACAGCGTGCTGGCGCCGGGCTGATACCGGGCGATCGTCTTTCCATTTTCCGAAACGGCTTCGACGCCGGTTTTGCTCGAGCCGGTGGAGAAATTCTGATGCAGATTCCGATTCCAGCGGTCTCCGAGGATGGTTCCCGGTTCGACTTCCAGAAGCGTGTCGGCGGCAAGAAAGGCCGCAGAGCACAATACACCGGCAATCCATTGCAGTTTTCCATTCATCATCAGTCCTCCTTGAAAATTTCGATTCCGTTGATGGCGGGATTTCCGCCGGCCTTGATGGTCAGCCATCCCCGTTTCACGTTCACATGTTCCCAACTTGCCGAAGCCGCCGCCTGAAAACCGCCGCCAAGCTGCACCGGATTCAGATTCTTCCGGCTCGTACCGCCGACCTGGAGATGGAAAATCCGGCCGTTTTCGCGGTTCGGTTCATAGGTTTCCGCAAAATGGATCTTCACCGTATAGCGGCCGTCCGGCAGAGGAATCTGGTAGAACATCTGTGTACCGTAGGCTTCGGTGGTGAAGATTTCAGGAACCCCGGTGTTCTTCACCGTGATTTCTCCACGCGAAACGAAGGTTCCGTACTCACAGCCATAGGCGTTGAAGCCGGTGTAGATCTGATCGGCCAGCCAGAGATTGCCGCGGGAATCCGTGAGATCTTCCGGCGCACCGCAGTTGATCCGCGCGACGCCGCGGGTGTTGAGTTCCTGAATAAGCCGCTGCTGTTTCTCCATCTGCGGCTTGCTGTCGAAGAACCGCTTGGCGTAGTAGAGGACTTCAAAATCATCCATCTCCTTTTTCAGCGCGTAGACATCCCGGCGTTCCAGGCACTCCGCAATCCGCTGGAGATTCTCCTTCGGAATTTTTCTGGTGAGAGTACGCTCCCGCAGAATCTGTTCGCCCATCAGGAGGATGGAGCGCTCCGCTTCCGGCGGGAAACGGAAGGCGCCGCGGAACTTCTCCGCACTGCCATCCGCCCGCCAGACCAGAAGCGAGAAGGGCCGGACCGTCAAAGAGTGTTTCCCCGGGCAGGTCTCATCGTAGACAAGATCCTGAAATTCACCGGGATACTCCAGAGTTCCCTCCAGCGGCCACGGCGTGGCGTTGACCAGAATCAGATGGCTGCCGAGCCAGCGGGCGTCGATTCCCCTGACGGAATTCTGCTTCTGCGATTCACCGGTCGGAATGCTGTAGAAGGCCTTGAGGAAACGGCGGGCCTGCTCCCCGTGGGCGGTCGGCAGATTGATGTCGTTCCAGGTGTGGAAGACATGTTTCGGCACATATTCGCGGATGAGCTGGACCAGATCGGCATACCCGAAGTCGCCGACCGGTTTCCGATCGTAGACCGTGACGTTGTTGGAACGCCACCACCACCTTTTCGCGGCGTTCGCATGGGTGCCGATGTTCTCGTTGAGTCCGGCGCAGTTGAGGGCAAGCGCATCGTTTTTCCGGTAAAGTTCGCGGGAGCCGCGGTTGGTGTTGCGCCCGTACAGATAGAGATCGGCGTTGTTTTCGAGTCTCCGGGCGGTGTTTGCCGTGGCAATGAGGATGACGCCATCTTTTTTCTCTTTTCCGTAGAGCTCCTGCGGGAAGCCGGCCTCTCTCTGAATCCGCGCCATGTATTCATCGCGAACCTGCGGACGGATCCCCGAGGTATTGAATGCATTCCGCTCCGCCGTGGCTTTCGCCGGCCACGAGAAGAGTTTCCACTTCTGCTTGCCGGAGCTGACGATCTGCCGCATTTCGAGCAGTTTCTCCCGGATCTTTCTGCCGCGCCATCCGAACCACTGTTCTCTGTATTTTCCCGTCAGAAGTTCATAGCGTGCGGCAAAACGCTCTACGCCGGTACGCGGCAGGTTGAGCCGGACTCCCGTCTCCTTCTCGAACTGCTCCACGGAGTCATCGTCATAGCCGACCTCCACGGCCTCCATATTGCTGTACGAAGGGAATCCGGGCAGCCACCAGCTGCCGTTCAGCGTGACGAGCCCCTCCACATCGCCGACCCCGTCATAGCGTGCGTAAAGCTCTTTCAAAAGGTCGGTAACGCTCCACCAGACAACTGGATTCATGCAGTTGAGCCCCATTCCGTTGTAACCGATCACCTGCCGTCCGAAGCGGTCGATCATGTAGACGGAACGCTTCCTGCCGGCATGAACCTGCGCGTCGGTGGTGTCGAAAGCGCCCATTGCGTCAAGTGCGGAGGAACGCATATATTCAAAGCCGACAAAAGTCTTGATGTTGTTGTGGCGGTACAACTTCAGGAGCGCGTAATAGTAGTCGAACCGGTCGTTGTTCAGCACGCTTCGGGAGTGACGCGAAGAGAAGACCCCGTTCTCGTACATGTAGGCCCCTTCGACGCTGGCGTTATGCCCCTGAAAGCGGAGGAACTGAATCTTCCGCGCGATCGCCCGGTAGGCATTGAGCCAGGCCCCGTCGTAATACTGCACCAGGTGAGCTTCCGTCCCGTAGGCGACCGCGTCCCGGTAGGATCCCCAGGCGTTGAAGATGAGCCGTTCGTTGTGATTTCCGTAGGTGCGGTCGGTCTTCGGCAGTTTGAGAGCGGGCAGTCCGCCCTCGACCGCGTAGATGTTGATCTCGCAAACCGCCGCCGGAATGCCGACCCGTCCGTTCTGGACAAGCAGTGTGGTGTTCTTCGTGCCGGGGAAGAAGACGTAGCGGAACTTTTTCTTCCCGTTGCTGAGCGGATAGAGATCTCCCGTGGAAACCGTTCCGCTGGCGTTCGGCCACGCCTTGCTGCCGACAGGGGGAGTGTTGTGCTCCATGCCCACCGGAATGGTTTCCAGAACCGCGCTGTAGATATAGCGGTCCGCATCGTCCGGAATGACCAGTTCCGCAATCATCGCCTCTCCGGTGGAGGGCAGATCCAGCTTGTAGCAGAAGTAATCCAGCAGACCGCGGCCGGTTTCCCGATATGTCATGCCGTTCCGGGTGACAACCTTCCCGACGTTGAGAGCCGGTTTGGAGATTCTGCCGGTATGATCCAGGAAGGTGTCCGGTGCGGGATTCGGATCGGTACAGTCGATCTTCTGAACGAGCCGGAGGCGTTTTTCCAGCTCCTGTTCGAACTCCTTGAGTGCGAATGCATCCTGCGCGATCGGCCCGGCGATGATCATCTCGCCGCGGCGGGAATCGAGCGTCTTCTCTCCGGAGCAGAGCGTCCAGAGTGTACGGTAGGCGCCGGTTTTCCGCAGTTCCGGCCGGACGGTGAATACCCGGAAATCGCCGTCCACGCGCGATTGCTTCACCGTCAGCGTCTCCTGAAGCTGATTGCTGTCGGCTTCCCGAATCTCCAGCTTGAGCACCGGTTCCGCCAGTCCGGCCGGGACGCGCACCTGCCACGCAATCTCTCTGTCATAGTCGAAAACAGGATATTTGACCCCCTCCTCGCGGACGTCGAGAAGCCCCATATGATCGGGCGCAAATCCGGCGGAAATCTGCGTCCGGTTCGGCAGATAGGAGAATCCGGCCGGCCGGAGCACAGGAGCTTTCCAGGAGGTTGCGGCAAACTCCGGCTTCTCCCATCCGGCGGGCGCCTGATAGCTCCACCGCCACTCCCGGTCGCCGGGAATGCGCAGAAGTTCGCCGTTGCGCCCGATGACGACCCCCTCCAGCTGAATGGAGGAGTTCTGCGAGAGACCGCCGTAGAACTGGTCGCGGAAGGCAATCACATTCTTCCCCTGCCGGAGGTGCTTTGCAAGATCGAAGGTCTCGACGCCGGTCCGTAAAATGTGCTGACCGGAAGCAATTTTGACGCCGTTGACGAAAAGGTCGTAATTCCCGGTCTTGTGCATCCAGGAAAGTTTGGCGGCAATCGGCCGGAAGGGAATCTCGATTTCCCTGCGCCAGAAAAGATTTCCGGAAAACGGCACAATCCGGATCGATTGGATACGGACATTCGCCCCGGGGGTGCGGCATTCGATTTTCAGCCCCTGTGCGATCTGAGGAACCGGGTACCCGATCCACCCGATCTTGCGGACAAACTTCTGCGGCCCCTTCCCCGTAACCGAGAAGAACTGATTGTTCGCGTAGAACTTGGAATCCCCGGAGGAACGGGAGATCATCCAGTCGGTTTTCTCGACATCCTGCTCGATTTCCAGTTCAATTCTCCAGCCGTTGGAGCGGTCTTTGCCCCAGCCGGCGCCGAAGCGGATGGCTGGAGTTTTCGTATCGCCGGGTCCGGCGCCGAACAGCATGCTCCACCCCCGTTTGCCGGTGTGAAACGAAAGCGCCCCGTCGGCAATCCGGTACGGTGCGGAGGTCTGGATGCTGAATTCCCGGAACAGGTCCGACGTAAAGACAAACGGCTTTCCATACTGGATGAGGAAGAAATCTTCCGCTGTTTCAAAAAGCTCCTCCGGGCGAATTTTCCGGGAGGCATCCATAACGCTGGTTCTCCAGAGATTGTTCTCCTTCGGATTTACGGCGACGCCCATGGTGCTCCCCGGTGTATAGAGCAGCTCCTGCGCGAACAGCAGGAACGTCCAGAGGAAAAGGCCTCCTCCCAGCAGATATCGTTTCATACAGACTCCTTTCATGAGTTCGAACCCTTTCTATTCCAGCCAGCCGATTCCGACGCCATAAATCCGCCATCCGGCACCGGTACTGGTTTTTATCGTGTAGGAGATCTGGCCGACGTGACCATCCAGATACTCCACATTGCAGTATCCGCCCGGCAGCCAGACACCGCCGGGGCGAAGTTCGGTGCTTCCCCCCGGTCCATGAACCTGATAGTAGTGGCGGTCGGGCGATGGAATAACGGGACGCCCCCAGTCGCTCTCCACCAGCAGGTAACGGCTCGCCGGCCGGGGAATGCGGGCGCTGTTGAGATAGTGATTCGCATAGTTCTGATACTGATCTCCTCCGGATGTGACGCCGTCCAGACGGGCAAGACTGGTGATCATGCCGTAGCTGATTTTCGGCTCCATGCAGCGGAGAATTCTGGCGTTGCCGAAATTGGCGCCGCTGCCGCTCTCCTTCTCCACGGAAATCAATTTTGCCGCCCAGAGTTTCCCCATCCAGTTTTTCTGATTTTCCGGATAATCATTCGCCTCGTCCAGTCCGGCGGGCAGCCGTCCGAAGAGCTGGTCGTACTGGGCCATGGCGAGTCCCAGCTGTTTCAGATTATTTTTGCAGGCGGCGCTCCTGGCCGTCTGACGAGCGGAATTCAATGCCGGCAGAAGAAGTCCCGCCAGAATTGCAATGATTGCAATAACGATTAAAAGTTCTATCAACGTAAAATTTTCAGCCCGTTTCATACTAGTTCCCTTCATACTTTATCCTTATTCTGAACGGCTCATAATATGGATCCTTCAATTGAGCGCAGCGATATTCGCGCAACTCATCGAGGCTCATCAGGCGAACAGGTTCTTTCAAATGAGCGACCGGCTCTTTCGGGTTCTCCAGCATCCGGATCATCCGGCTGACGATACCGGAGAGCCTGATTTTGTAATCGGAAACCGTTACCGCAATGACGCGGGGATCGTCGATAAAATCGCTGGGCAGAGAGTAGCTGTAGCAGAGATACGGCATCGGAATGCCGAGTTCCCGGCATCGGGCGCGCAGGAGTCTGGCATAAATGCTGGAATCGGAGGCAACCGCATCCGGCGGCGTATCGTTCAGATAGGGGAAGTCGTCGGAAGTGGTCGCATAGCGCCCTCCGACAATCTTGATTCCATAGGCTTCCAGTTCTTTTTCCAGAATGTTCGCCCAGGATTCATGTGCAACGACAACCTTGCGACAACCATATTCATACAGTTTTCCGGCACACTGCTTCAGCGCCTCCTCGCGGGCAAGTTCCATGCTCTGGAACTCCGGAGCGGCGGAGCTCAGCTGAAGAATCGGATAGTTCTGAAGGTTGAGGGATTTCAGAAAATCCGCAGGGAAGAGTCGCAGAGCATAGAAAATTCCGTCGGTCTGACGGGCGATCAGGTTGGCAAGCACTCGCTTTTCCTCTTCCGGATCATAATGGGTGATGCCGATGAGGAGCTGATAGCCGTAACGGGAGCACTCATCGAGAAGAGTCTGCGCGAAGAAACTGCTGTAGTCGCTGCAAAGATCCGCCACGACAAGCCCGAGGGTTTTGCTTTTTCCTTTCCTCAGAGCCCGTGCGGTTGCTGACGGAGCATAGTTCAACTCCTTCACCGCCGCATCGATTTTCCGCTTTGTGGATTCTGCGATTCGTGCCGCCAGAGGGCGGTTGTTCAGATACAACGACACGAGAGAGGAGGAAACCCCGACCCGTTTTGCAATATCTTTGATGGTTGCCCGCATTGGCCTGCCCTGTTGTGTTGTTAAAACGTTTGAACAAAAATATTATAGCATCGATTTTCCTCTTTGACAAGAGAAGAATTTGAAAAAAAACAAAAAAATTCATCTTCAAGATCGGGGAAAAATGCAGATCACCTTCCGGCAATGCGCCCCTCCCTTCCCCGCGTCCAGGAGGCCTATTATAACATGCGCCTCACCGGTTTCTGACGGGATACCACCGAAGAAAAAAAATCGAGACTAGGTCTCAAGAAGATCACTTCATTTCTCTTTATACATTACAGAATTACTCCATTTTTTCCTCAATAACATTGTGGATATTTTTTTATTAAAACTTTGTTAAACCTATTGACATGGCCACAAAAATGCAGTATAATAAAAGCAACAGGCAAAAGGAGATTCCATGTCGGATAAACTGCAAGGCGCAAGGGAATATATCCTGCGGAAGATCGAGGACGGCTCCCTGCCGGGCGGCACCAAGCTGCCGGCGGCGCGGGAGTACGCCGGAAAGTGCGGCGTCTCTCTTGCCATCATGCAGATGGCGTTCACCTCGCTGACCAGCGACGGCATCCTCCACAGCGTTCCCCGGCAGGGGACCTACGTGCGGGAAGACTGGCGAAACCGGATACTGCCGGGCAGTTTTCAAACCTTCCGTCCGGTCTGGAAGGAGGTTCTGGGCGATCTGATCGCCCGCGACTTGCCGAATGTCAGAGTGTGCGACAAATTCAAAAAAGGCATGTACGAGATCGTCACCACCTGGACCGCACAGTTCCGGCAGGAGGAGTACCTCGATCTCGCCGGATTTCTGGAGGAGGTCTATCCGGACCGCAGTGACTTCTTCATGTCGCAGTTTCACTCCGCCTGCTCCCGGGAGGGGAGGCTCTATGGCATTCCGCTGATCTTCTCGCCGTGGGTCATCGCCTGCAACGTCGATATGATCCGCGCCGCCGGAGCGGAGGTTCCGCAGCCGGGGTGGTTGTGGGAGGATTTCCTGACGCTGGTGCGCCGGCTTCGGAAGATCTATTCCGCCGATCAGACCCTCTCTCTTCTGCCGCTATCAAGTTTGTGGGTCAATCTACTCTTCCGCTCCGGCGGCGCAATCATCGTCCGGGAAAACGGGCAGTATGAGGTCCGGCTCGACGATCCCCGGACGCTGAACGGATTCCGGCGCATCTTCGAATTGCAGCAGCTCCTCGGCGGGGAGCGGCACATCACCACCTTTGCGGAAGCGACACAGGCGTTTCTGAACGGCGAAACCGCACTGTTCAGCGGTACGCGCGAAGATATGAACTTTCACTCCACGATGAACTGGACCTGTGTTCCGCTGCCGCTGGTTCCCGGCGGCAGCGACCGGCAGCGGCAGGCGAGCGATCTCTTCTGCGTCCGGAAGCAGGTCAACAATTTCGACGAGGTGAAGGCGATGCTCCGGCTGCTGCTCTCCTCCGAGGTTCAGGAGAAGCTGGGGAAAATCCGCTACGGCATCCCCATCCGGCGTTCCGCGGCCATTCACAGCATCGACGAGGAGGATCCGCGCGATTCGATTTTTTTCTCGGAAATGGCGCGGATTGCCCCCGACTGCACCCTCGCCTGGCCGGAACTCTACCGGATGGTGTTCCGCTGCATGGACCGCATCTGGGAAGACCATCTGACACCGGAAGAGGTCGTGCCGGAACTCGCATCCGCCATGCGGGTGTTCATTCGTTACAATATGCCGCAGGCTGCTGCCGCTCCGGCATTTTTCACACAAAAGGAATAGTATCGTGAGAAATTCTGGCAACACAAGAATCCAATGGGAGAAAAAGAAAATGAAAAAGAATTTTACGCTGATTGAACTTCTTGTCGTAATAGCGATTATCGCAATCCTGGCATCCATGTTGCTGCCGGCTCTGAATAAAGCCCGCGCCAGAGCGCAGACGACGACCTGTCTGTCAAACTTGAAACAGTGCGGAACCGGGCAGCTTTCCTATGCGGATGACAATCATGGTTACATGCCCATCTACCTCTCCTCGCTGATGAAGAACGGCTCCTTTCGCTGGGGGCACGCGCTGATGAACTGGAAATACAACAACGACGGTTCCAAAAAACTGTTCGGCGGCACAGCCTATCTCTCCAACGAGCGCTCCATCACCTGCCCCACGATGCGCGCCATCGAAAATCCCGACACCAGCACCGCCTACATGTACGGCATGGTACAGCTCGGCTGGGATACCACCACCGCACGTCTGAACGAGATGGGCGGCAAAAGCATTTTCGTTGCGCTCGACGAGAAGGATTCCAGCGGAATGCGGATCTTCGTCGGCCTGGCCTCGAAAAAGTTCAGACAGCCGTCACGCACCATCATCATGGGCGATTCCGGCTTTCCCGTCACCCAGGCGGAATTCGGCTACTGTTACTCGCAGATCAAAAACAATGCGTTTGAAGGAGTCAAAGCGGCCGGGTTCACGCTTCGCCACAGCGGAATCTGCAATGTGCTCTACGGCGACGGACACGTTTCGTCGCTCAGCAAGAGCGAGCTGAAATCCTCTCTCAACGCCCCTACCGCGATCTATAACGAATATGGAGTGCCGACCAACTGAGCGTGAACGGTGCGCCTCCGCCAACCGGATTTCCAAAACAGTCAATCGGGAGAAAATGGTGATGAACATGAGAACACACTGCGGCGCTGCCCTGCTGGCCGCGCTGCTCTGCACAGGCCCGGCACTCCTCCGCGGGGCAACCACGCCGGAATGGAAAGCCGATCAGCTCCAATGGAGACTCACCCGCTACTGCAAGATGGTGCAACGAGACGGGAAACAGTTCCTGCAGATCCGCGTTCCGAAACAGGCGAAGGAGATTCGCGCACAGAACTGCGCATTCGCCACCATCGACCTGAAGCCGTTCGCCGGGAAAAGTTTCCATGCGTCGGTCCGACTGCGCGGCCGCGATATTTCCAAACCATTCCAGCCGTTCAACGGTGTGAAGGTTCTGCTCTACTATAAAACGCCGAACGGCGGAGAGAACTGGCCCGGCGCGGATCTCCCGGTCGGCACGTTCGACTGGCGAACCGCCACCTTTTCCACGGAGCTGCCGCGCAATGTGAACGAGGGTGTGTTCCGGCTCGGCCTGCAGGAGAGTTCGGGGGAAGTGGAGTTCGACCTCTCCACGCTCCGTCTCGGAGCGCCGCCGGAGGAAAAGGAGGAGTATCTCCCGCTTACCCCGGAGCTGGAAAAGGAACTGACCTTGATCGAATCGCGCATGCGGAACGCTCTGCTCGCCGTCGCCCCGGTTCCGGCGTCCGAGGCGCGGGAACTGCTCGCCGCCCAGCGTCCGGAGGGCACGTTTGCCGGAATCGACTACCGGGACGACAACCGTTCCATCTGGCAGGTGGCGCGCCATCTCCGAAATGCCCTGAACCTCGCCCGGGTATGGGCTTCGCCGAACCACGAACTCTACCATGACAGAGCGGTCGGTGAAGCGGTCCGCAAGGCGGTGGCGTGGTGGGGCAAGGAACAGCCACGCAGTTCGAACTGGTGGTGGAACGACATGTCGATTCCGCAGACGATGGGCAACATCCTGCTTCTCGCCCCTGAACTCTTTCCGCCGGGAGAGGTGCGGAACAATGCGCTGGCGGTCTGCCGTCAGGCGAAGTTTCTGCCGCGCTACACCGGCAACAACCGGGTGTTCATCGCGCAGAACATCTTCCGCCGCGCCCTGCTCGAGCGCAATGTCGCCCCACTCTCCCGTGCGGCCGGCGTCATTGCCGAAGAGATCCGGATGGCTCCGGTCGAAAACAAGACCGGCTGGGCCTTCGGCGGAATCCGTGCCGACGGCTGCTATCATCAGCACGGCCCGCAGATCCAGTTCGGCAACTACGGCGGCGAATTCTTCGCCAACGTCGGCTACTGGGCGAACATCTGGAAAGGAACCCGCTGGCAGTACACGCCGGAACAGTGGCAAATACTCCGCCACCTCTCATTCAACGGTTTTCAGTGGGTGCTCTGGAAGGGGCGGATGGATCTGCTCGCCTGCGGCCGCCAGCTGGGGGAAAACGCCGCCGGCTCCAAAGGCCGGCGTGCGCTGACCGCATTCCGGCAGCTTCGCGACGCCGATCCCGGCGACAGCGCCCCATACGACGCGGTGCTCGAACGCAACCGGACCGGGCAAAACACGCTCGTCGGCAACCGGCACTTCTGGAACTCCGACTACATGGTGCACCGCCGTCCGGAGTGGTACGCGGCGGTCCGGATGAATTCGGTGCGGGTGCGGCCGATCGAGGATGACACCAACTGGGACAACGCGCTCGGGCGCTACCTCTCTGACGGGGCCTGTCTGGTGATGCGTTCCGGTGAAGAGTACGCCGACATCACCCCCTGCTGGGACTGGACCCGGCTCCCCGGGACCACCCTGCCGAAGACGCCGGTGTACACGCCGGAAGAGAGCAGGAAACGGGGCTTGCGCTCCGGCGGGGAACCGCCCCGCTGGACTCACAGTGTAAAGTTCCGTCAGATCGGCGAGACCGAATTCGTCGGCGGCGTAACCGACGGCACCCGCGGCGCGGCGGTCTTCACAATGAACCTCGACGGCGTCAAGGCGAAGAAGGCGTACTTTTTCGACACCGACGCGATCTATGAACTCGGCTGCGGAATTACCTCGACCAGTCCGTATCCGGTGGCGACGACGGTGAACAGCTGTCTCCGGCGCGGCGCGATCAAGCAGGGGAAGAACTGGGTTCACCACGACGGCATCGGATACCGCGGCGAAGGGATGAAGCTCGAAACGGGGAAACGCCCCGGTGACTGGCGCTATCTTGTCGGCGGGATTCAGAAGCCGGCGCCGGTGGAAAAGGATCTGTTCACCCTGACGATCGACCACGGCATGAAGCCGGTGAATGGCTCCTATGCGTTCGCAATCCTGCCGGGAGCGACGCCGGAGGAGACCGCGAACTGGAACCGGGGGAAATTCCTCGTCAACAACGACACCTGTCAGGCGGTGGAATTCAACGACGGCACAATCGGTGCAATCTTCCACGCGCCGGGGAAGCTGGGGCGGTTCGAAACGAAATCACCCGGCCTGTTTCTGATCGGCAGGAAGCGGGTATTTGCGGCTGATCCTTCCGCGCGCCTGGCGGAAATCACCATCCTGCTCGACGGCGTATCGCGTCAGCTCCGCCTGCCCGACGGCGAACAGGCGGGCAGTTCCGTCGCGGCCGACTTCTGATTCACAGCGGCTCACCGCGGGAGAGAGTGCGCGGTGCGCTCCCCCGCGAGGAGGCGCTGGATCGCCGAGGAAGGCCCTCCTTCCGGAACCGGCCGGATTGCGTCAGCAACTTCAGTAGCGGTTGCAAAGCACGCTCCGTGCCGGAGAAACGGGTCGCCCCCGGAGAAATCAGCGCGGTTTGAGTCGACGTCCGCCGAACTCGTCATTCCCCTCCCCCGGGATTCTGATCCGCCTCCCGATGCAGACCAACGGGTTCCATTCCACCTCCCTTTCCTTCCGGGAGTCGGCTGGAAATGGAGGGATTTCGCCGGTACTCCAATGGCGTAACGCCATGAAACCGGTGAAAATTCCGCGTAAAGTAGTTGGAATCCGGGTAGCCGCAGAGGACCCCGATTTCCGCCACATGGTAATAGGGATTCAGCAGCAGTCTCCGGGCGTGCATCATCCGGATTGAGGTGAGATAGGTGTTGATTCCGGTCTGGAACCGTTGCCGGAAGAGGGCGGCGAGATGACTGCGGCTCAACCCCGCCGCCTGCGCCAGCGTCGATACGTCGAGCGGCTCCATGTAATGATTTTCCAGAAGATCCAGCGCCCGTCGCAACCCGGGATGACAGTTCAGAAGATTCTTCTGCCCCATCTCACACGCCTCCAGCCGGAGCCAGAGCGCGGCAAGAAGCGCGTTGGCCGCCTCGTGGGTGTGGTTGTTCCACAGCTCCAGCAGATCCTGAAACCACCGGCCGATCAACGGATCATCGCTGACGTCGATCGTCCGCAAATCGGTGCGGAACCGCCGGCCGTTCACCTGCATGACCGCGTAATAGGTCTCGCAGTCGGCTGTGAGGTTTTTCTGCTGATGCATGAGCTCCGGCGGAGTGATGCAGACCATTCCGGCCCGGGTGGTCAGAAAGGTGTCATCGCGAAACCGGGTGACGCATTCGCCCCGGGCGGTATAGACCAGTTCCGTCCCCCAGTGGGAGTGTTCCGGAATCGGCTGATTGTCCCAGTAATGACCAGCGTAAAAGAAGGTAATTTCAAAATCCATTCAGCAGAAGAACTCCACAGATCATCCATTTGTGCTATTATAACATCATTTATTCACATTGTCAAGTCTTGCTTTTGACACAAAAATCCGCTATAATTTTATAAACGACGATTCCGGGATGGACAACCAGGAGAATTGCCATGCTCTCATCGACTGTTCCCGACAGGCGGCGACGCCTGTCAGCCGGTTCCGCGGGGAGTTTCACCCTCGTTGAACTTCTGATTATCATTGCGATCATCACCATCCTCGCCGCCCTGCTCCTGCCCGCCCTGGGCAAAGCGCGGGAAAAGGGGCGGAGCGCCCACTGCATTTCCAACCTGAAGCAGATCTCCACTCTCTGGTTTTTGTATTTTGACCTCTACGACTACAATCTGCCGATCACCGGCTCAGCGGAGGTCTCCTACGCCCGCTGGCACGACTATCTGTTTCTCTACATCGAGAACGGCAGTCCCGGCAAAACTCTGACGCAGAAACTTTACATCGACCCGGCAACCTTCCGGCCGCGCGCTCCGTTCTTCTGCCCCTCCAATCTGGGCGGACCGGCGACGGCGGCGAACATGGATGAAAATCATTATCAGCTCAACCAATATGTATCCGGCACCAGCGGAAACTGCTGTCGCCGGGTGAAAACGCCCTCGCGGCGCTTCTTCGTCGGGGAGACCTGCGGCGGCGGCACCAAACGGATTCAGCCGGGGAACAATACGCTGCGATTCTCCCACAACAGCACGGCGCAGTTAACCTTTCTGGACGGCCACGTGGAGACACGCCGTCCTCACGAATTTCCTGCCAACGCCTACAAAAACTATTTCTGGGGACAACTGCTGAATGACTGACACCATCAAAATTCTTCTGTTTTCCACCGCGCTGGCCTGCGCCGGAGCGGAGCCGGACTTTCCACGTCTGACCGAGATTCCCGCCTCGCTCCGGCTGCCCGCCGGCGCCGCTCTCGCCGTCGGCGCGGACGGCAGTTATCTGGTCGACGGGAAACCCCGCTTCCTCCTCGGGATGCAGGTCAATCACAACTACCTGGCCGATCTATTGCCCACCTCGGGATATCCGGCCTCGCTTCGCTGGATCTACGAGCAGCCGCTGAATTACGAGCGGGCGCAACGGCTCGGATTCGACACGATCGCCGTGTTCAATCTTCCCGGGTTCCTGCAACGCTACCGCCCGGACTTCCAGCTCCCTGTTCTGCGCCGGGAAAACATCGCCCTCAATCGGGAAACCTGGGGCGCCGGGCTGCCGCTCTACGTCGACTTCACCTGTTTCCCCTGGACCAACGGCGCTCTGGCCGACCACAAGCAGTTGAAAGGGACGTTGCCGGAAGAGGCCGTCAACCAGTTCCGGAACGGCAGCGGCAACCACTGGATGCCCTACAACGTCAACCATCCGGCCGGACGCGCCGCCTATCGTGCCTACTGGCGGGAGGGGACGCAATTCGCCCTCCGGAACGGCAGCCCCGTCGTCGCCTACGAAATCTTCAACGAACCGGCCTACGACGATCCCGGGCCGTACAATCGAAAGTTGTTTCAGAAGTTCCTCCGTGAAAAATACGGCGACATCGAGCGGCTCAATGCGGTCTACCGTGCCGCCTATCCCTCCTTCGAAAAGGCGGCGGCATTCCGTCACAAGGCGGAGAATCCCGCGCTCTTCGTCGACTGGTCCAAGTTCATGGAACACTCCTTCGTCGAACTCTGCCGGCTCGGGCGCGACACCATCACCGAACTCGATCCCGACGCCCGGGTCACCCTGCAATCGCTCGGGCGAAACAGCTACCGTGTCCTGCCGCAGAGCAATGTCAATCTCTATGAGATCAGCAAGGTTCTGAACGCGGTGACCACGCCGACCGGCGGCAGCGCAAAGGTGAGCGGCCTGCTGACGGCACCGGCCCGGGAGAGCGTGGCGACGCCCGACAGCGGCCGGGGGGAAGGCTTTCTTTCGCGTCACTTTCTCCGCGCCATCGCCGACGGGAAACCGATCCACAACAGCGAAGCCTACACCGGGAAAAACGGCCGGGAAACCTTTTACACCATCTGGCGCGATCTGCTGCTGGGGAGCAACGCCACCTACCTCTTCGAATGGTCGAAACGGGCCTGGGATTTCCATCCCGCCGGTTCCGCGGAGGGAGGCAGAAAGGTGGCGGAGCGCTATCCGTGGATGATCCTCAATCCCTACGCCTACGCGCCGGCGGAACTCACCTCCTTCCATGTTAGGTTTTGTCAAGCCACTTTTGTAACTTTTTTCCAGTTTTTCTTATATTCGAAGCGTAATTCCCCTTACCCATGTAACCATAGGTGTCGTTTTTTGCTAAAATCAAAACTTATTGTATCTCTGTTT
>NZ_DBEXAY010000152.1:0-3613 GCF_048170485.1 Victivallis sp.
ACCAGTTTTTCAGCGTTTTCCAGAACGTTCCGGGCGCAGGTGTCGAACTGGAGCGCGTACCAGCTCATCCAGCCGGCGGGAGGCGTTTCAAAGCCGTGGCTCTTGCAGATGGGCGCGTAGGGAATGTTGAACCTCCGCCGGCAGAACTCCTCGTGCACACAAAAGGTGAACTCCCGTCCGAAATCCAGCCCGTTGACGTAGTCGAAGCGGTAGCTCTCCGCCTCCCAGTCGTACCGGACCCGGAACGACCCGGCGGAACGGAACTCAAGCGCCCGGTCGGTGAGCCGGTCGAACAAGGCGTCGTCGCAGGAGGCCACCGCCGGGCCGCAGGCGGCGCGGAGCACCCGGTCGCCGCCGTCGTTGAGCCGGACGCCGAAGGTGGAACGCTCCGGCTCCGCTCCCCAGACCAGCAACCCGCTCACGTGGAGATCGGCGCGGGCCGTCATACCGAACCGCAGGCTTTTCCCGTCGAGTCGGAAGGTGACGGCCAGATCGGGAGCTCCCGCGGGGCCGTCGGAGTAGGAGACGGTTCCGGTCAGGCATTCGAGCGAGGGGACAATCTCCCGCCGGCGGGAGCGGTAGGAGGCGATCTCAATGCGTCGCCCTCCGGAGGTGACGTACATGGTTCCGTCGCGAAGGAAGAGAGTCTCCCGCGCTTCGCCCGGCGCGGAGTAAAAGCACTGGAAATTGCCGGAATCCTCAGCGAACTCCACGGAAAAATTTCTGTAATTGAGGTACATGCCGTCTCCCTTTTCTCTAGAGTTCAAGAACCGGTTCCGCCCGGAACCGGCCCCCGGTTGCCGTTCCCCGTCAAGTATACAACAGCGACGGCGGAGTATCAACCCGGATTCCGGAAAATTTTCAAAAAAGAAGGGCATTCCGGATATCGGTGGAAAATTCGCGCACGTCAGCTTGTCAATCCGCCGCGCCCGGTGTATATTACATTCGAATTCAGTAACGTTCAACCCGGGGAAGGCCATGGCTGAAGCAGAAGTTTCCATTCTCATTCCCAACTATAAAACGCCGGAAATGACCCGGCTCTGTCTGCGGCTGCTGCGCCGCCACACCGACCTCGGCCGCGTGAAGGTGATCGTCATCGACAACGCCTCCAACGACGAGTCGCTCGATTATCTGCGCAACGTCAACTGGATCCGGCTGATCGAACGCCCGGAGGCCGCCGCGGAAAAGGGGCCGGAGATGCACGCCCGCGCCCTCGATCTTGCCCTGCAGGAGGTGACCACCCCCTACGTGCTGGTCATGCACACCGACACGCTGATCTGCGACGACCGCTGGCTCGATTTTCTGTTCGGGAAGATTTCCGGTGACGAAACCGTCGCCGGCGTGGGCAGCTGGAAACTGGAACAGGTCTCCGCATTCAAGCAGTTCGGCAAGAAGGTCGAGGATTTCTTCCGCCGGCTTCTCGGCAAGAAGGCGAAGGTGGAGGATCGCTACCTCCGCAGTCACTGCGCGCTCTACCGCACCGAACTGGTGCGCAAACACACCAACGGCTTTTTCGACGGGGACACCGCCGGTCACTCGCTGCACCGGATGTTGGTGCAGCAGGGGTACAAGATGCTTTTTCTGGAGTCGCGTGAGCTGGGGAACTACCTGCGCCACCTGAACCATGCGACGATGATTCTCAATCCGCAGCCGGGCGACCGGAAGACGTCGAAACCCGCCGCACGCCGCCGCCTGCAGCGGCAGCTGGATGAATTGGATTACCGGAACGTTCTTGCCGATTCCAGCCTGGACCGGATCTGAACGCCCGGAACAAAAGGAGCCGGAGTGATGAGCCAGACCCTTGAACTCGATCCGGTATTCAGCCGGGAATGGGAGGGGAAAGACCCCTTCGCCGAACTGGAGAAGACCGAAGGGGAGATTTTCCGCCAGGTCAAAAGCCGCCGGACCTTCCGCTTTGAAGTTGCCGGACGCGGCTATTTCGCCAAGGTGCACCGGGGCGTCGGGTGGCGGGAGATCTTCAAAAATCTGCTGATGGGGAAGAAGCCGGTGCTCGGCGCCGCCAACGAATACCGGGCCATCCGCCGCCTCGAACTGCTGGGGCTGGATACGATGACGATTGCCGCCTACGGCTGCCGGGGCTGGAATCCGGCGAAACTGGAATCGTTTCTGGTCACGGCCGAACTGCTGGACATGGTCAGTCTGGAGGATTACTGCCGCGACTGGCGGGAAAATCCGCCGCCGTTCCGTCGCCGGGCGGCGCTCACCGCCGCGCTGGCGGAGACGGCGGGGACGATGCATCGCGGCGGCGTCAATCACCGGGACTGCTATCTGTGTCACTTTCTGCTCGACCGTGCGACGGAGGAGACGCCGCTGCCCCGGCTGTATGTCATCGACCTGCACCGGGCGGAAATTCGTCCGGCCGTACCCTTCCGCTACCGGGTCAAGGATGTCGCGGGGCTCTATTTTTCGGCGATGGACTGCGGTCTCACCCGGCGTGATCTCTACCGGTTCATGAAGAACTACACGGGGCGAACTCTGCGGGAGACGCTCCGGGACGACCGTCACTTCTGGCGCAGGGTGGAACGGGCGGCCCGCAAGCTTTACGCCAAGGAGTTCAACCGTCCGGCGCCCCTCCCCGCCTGAGTGCGGAACCAATCCGATCGAAATTTCCCCAGGGGCACCCACAAGAAGTGCCCCTCTTCTTTACTCTACGCAACACAGCGGGTGCTTGCAGAGTTTTAAAAGGTGGCTATATTGAACGATCGATCGGAATTGCGAGAAACCGGCTGTTTCGCGGCCGGATGACGCCCCCCTCGTGCACGTGCTGTGCGAGATGGTTTGTGTCGTTGCTTACGTGATCGATGACGACCTCCGCACCGTCGGATCGAGTGCGGATCCCCTCGGCGAGTTCCTGGCCGAACCCGCCGTTGCCGATCTTGCTTCTGGCGTTGCTCTCCGCGCGATCGCGCATGGAGACCTCGAGCGTTTTCGCGGCGAATTCGGGGAGCCGGGATTCCAGCGCCATTTTCGCCTCGGCGTCGAGCAACTCGCGCAGATCAACGGAAAAGCGGATTTTCATACTTCCTCCTGCAAAAAAGACACGAAAAAACACGCGGGGTATTTCACCAGCGTGTACGATACAGGGCTTCGGCCGCCCGGTTTTTATTCAGGGATTACAGTTTTGAGGTGTCGCGGAATTCCGGATGCTTCGCCAGCCACTGCTGATAAGCGGGAACATCTTCCGGGCGGAGCACGTAACCCTCGTGCTGAATCCGCCAATGCAGGGTTTTGTATGCCTCGTCGAGTGACTGTTCAACCCGTTTTCTCGTTTCCGGGTCGGAAAGTGCGGCTGCGAGACGACGTTCATCTCGTTCCGTTATCACGTAATCATCCAGTCGCATTTTCACACCTCCACAATGGCTATATGACGGAAGCCGTCTTTTACGACGTCCTCTTTAATATAACCCGGTTCCCACGGTTGTAAAGCGCGGAATTTGCATTTCCGGTCAAAAAGCACCTCTTTGTCCGTATTGATCCAGGAGTGCTGCCCGATGAACGCCCCGCTGCGGCTCCGAACCACATGAAACATGATCTTGTAATCCGCCTTCGGATTGACATACTGTCTTGCGGAATCTATACTTACCGATGTGGA
>NZ_DBEXAY010000153.1:0-9698 GCF_048170485.1 Victivallis sp.
TCGCTGATCCGGCATTCTCCCTTCAGCCCCTCAAGCACTATCGCGAGCTTTTCCCTGCCTGTCCATTGTTTTTTCGTGCCCATAATCTCTCCTTTCCGATGACTCTCTTAATTTAGCACTTCTTTCAATGGGGGCAATATAGGACAGTTCCGGAATCGCCTCTTCGCATTCCTCCTCTGCCCCGGTGGAAAAACATCCCGGACCGACGGGAAACAATTGCGGAATACCGACACCCCGGCACATTTTCTGTTGCAATCCTCAAGAAAAAAATTTTGGCAGAAATATGCCTCCACCTCTTGACTTTTCTTCGGAAGTAACCTATAATTAATGGCGGTAAAGCTATGGTAAATATTATATGGGATCTGTGAAATGGGCAAGAAAAACGCCGTTGAATTCATGAAAATCAGACGGTATGTACTGAATCTGATTGCGACCGGAGGAGATATGCCGCAGCGCATTCCCTCTTCCCGGAAACTGGGAGAAATGTTCGGCGTCACCCATCCGACGGCTCTACGCGCCATTCAGGCGTTGACCGAAGACGGCTATCTCCAGCCGTTGCGGGGAGGAGGCTCCATCACCTGCCCGGCAAACTGCAATCTGAAAAATACCAGGCTGTTTGGTTTTCTGGAGGGAGATGGCAAAATCGCCATCGACATCTATTACACCGTCTGTCTTTACTCCATCGCGGCCCGGGAGCTGACCCGCCGGAATCTGACCTATTGCTGCCAGCATCTTTACCTGAATTCCCCTGCGGATCTGGAATCGATGATTCAAGAGAATCATCTGGCGGGCCTGGTGGCACTCAATATCCGTCTCCCTGAACTGAAAACAGAGCTCTGCCGGATGAAGGAACGGGGGGTTCCCGTGATCTCACTGTTCGGCAGGCTGCCGGGAGTTTCCTCCTGCAGTTACAATTATCAGGAATATTACGCGATGGGGCTGGATCGCTTGTTTCGGGAGAAGAGACGAGAGATCGTCATTCTGGTATCTCCGGCATTTACCATTGACGAGGCGATCAGAGCTGCGGTAAAGGAGCAGTGCGCCCTCCACGCGGTTCCGGAAGAGCGGGTTCTGATTCTGAAAGACACTCCCGAGATGCTGGCGGAGCAGCTGGAAGAGATGCTTCAGGCCGGCCGCCGTTTCGATGGCGTCATCGGCAACCACGCCATTCTTCCCTCCTATGAAATTCTCGACCAGTATCTCGACCTCGAGCAGGAGTGCCGGGTCATCAACTCGGAATTCACCATTTACGATGAGATGAAATATACCGGGTATGCCATCAATTTCGATTGGGGGAAAGTTGTGCCGGATATGATCGACGATCTTCTGCTTCAGACGGACTCGCAGGATGTTCCGGTAAAAAATCAGACGATCGGACTGTACTTCACGTTCTATCAAAATGGAACGCAGGTGTTCTCTGAGAAAAACTAAAGGAGGCGATGCAGAGATGAAAAGGAGAATTCGGTTTACGTTGATAGAGCTCTTAATCGTAATTGCGATCATTGCGATTCTGGCGAGTTTACTGCTGCCCTCCCTCAACCGGGCACGGGCGCGAGGACGTTCTATTTCCTGCCTGTCAAATCAGAAGCAGTGCATGCTTGCAACAACCCAGTATCTGGCTTCCAGTAATGATATTATGTACGCGGAAAATGAAAATGAAACGGGTTACTCCATGGATAGAACTCCTCTGGGGCTGCTGTGTAAGCAGAAACTTCTGACGTCCAGAGTCATTGTCTGCCCCTCCATCCCGTTCATGCCGAAAAATGATACATCTTCGGCTGTACTGGATGATAAACAAGCAAAATTTTATTATAATCGAACTTACGGTTTTATCGCACCCCGCAATACATATGCCGTCAAGATATTCAACACTCTGGCTGGAGGTGCAATGCTGGCCACCTGGAGTGGAACAAGCTGGAAAAGAGAAATTAGTTTCAAATCCGTAAAGACGGCATCAAAATTACCGATCATGGCCTGCAACTATCGAAACTGGGGCGGCGGCTATTTCATGCTGAATTTTCAGTCCTCAGGAGCAGGTCTGCCGTGGGTGAATGCACATCTGAACGGTTGTAATGTAGCATTTTTCGATGGACATGCGGCTAATTTGAAAATCAGCGATTTTCATCAGATGAGAATTGCCTCCGAAGCTGGTGCAGGAAAGTTCTATGTCAAGGCGGCCTTACCGGAATTCATTTTTGAGCCATGAAATCATGAAAATTACAAGGAAAGAGAGAGTTGTTCAGGAGTAAAAGAATTTGTCAGTTATCACTGTTGCTTCTATGGATGCTGTCGGGAAGTGTCATGGGAGACGAAGCGAGAGGCCTCTATCTAAACGGCGCTCGCGGAACAATAATGAAATTTGACAACGGAATGCGCTTCTCGCTGATCTCACAGGGAAAAGAAAAGAAAGCGTCCGACGCGTGTGCTGTTTTCCCTCTTGGAGATGCAATCCGGAAAGGGAAATTGTATCAAGTTCGTTTTAAAGCTCGCGGAAATCAGCCGATGACTCTTGGAACGGCGATGAAGCAGCGCCATCGTCCTTATGCCTATGTCGGCCTGAAAACGGAAACGGTCCAGTTCTATTCAATCACCTCCACGGAGAAAATATATGAATACCAGCTCCGGGCGACAAAATCGTTTGCCTCCGGAGAATGCGTTTTTCATTTTTTCTTCGGTGCGAATCCCAAAGGCTCTCAGCTTGAAATCCGGGATTTTGAATGTTCGGAAATGACGGAACCTTTACCCCTGGATCTTTCGAAGCTGGCAAATTTCGGTTTTTTTGATCCAGTGGAAAATGATGGCCGGGGGGGCTGGACCGATCAGGGCCCGAACAACTGTTTTGCCGATTTCCCGCTCGGGCAGCAGACGTTCCGGGGAATTCCTTTCCGGATCCTGGATCCGGAAAGGAATGGTGGACGTTCCATCCTTTCATTTCACTGCAATAAAGTAAAAACCGATTTGCGGGAAGCCTGTCTTGTGCTTCCTCAGGAAAAACGACGCTATCTTTATCTGCTTCATACCGTCGCGTGGGTTTCGAAAGGGAAAACACTTGCGGGATCATTGATTTTCGAGGGCGACGTAGCGACGGTTTCCCGCCCGATTTCCATCGGAGAGGAGGTGGGGAACTGGTGGGGGCCCCTTGACGTCTCTAACGGGAAAGTCGTCTGTGAGCAAACGGTTAACGGCAGACGAATTGGAGCCTATCTTTCAAAATTTGAAATTCCGGTCGGGACATCGCGGATTCGTCTACAGACTTCCGGCACTTGCAGCTGGATTGTGATCGGAGTTACCATAGCCGATCAGAAAATGAGCGGCACAACTTCCACCCCGTTGACGATTATGGCAAATCGCGAATGGCGCCCGATTTCTTTGGCGCCTGCGATTCTTCGCAATTCGGCACTTGATTTGAGTGAAACAGCTTCTTCGGCCGGAACTTTCGGCAAAATTACCGCCCGTCCTGACGGGACTCTCGCATTCGCCGAGACTCCTGGTCGCCGAGTCCGCCTGAACGGCTTCAATTTTGTTCCACACGGGCTGTTTTCTTATCCGGAATATCTCAATAAACTCCCGAAACAGGAGTGGAAGAGAAAATTGCAGGAATTCGCCGATCAGGTCGCTGCAAATGGCTTCAATGCAATTCGCTGGCATTTTCTGGATTATTCTCTGATGATGGGGAAAAAGCACGATATTCTTCCAATTCCTACGAAACCGGAAGAGATTTTCTTTGATCCGCAGATGACCGACATGTTCTTCTATCTCTTTCATTTGCTGAAGGAACGCGGGGTCTATTCCATTGTTGATCTGGCCTCGTCACCGGCCGGCTGGACTTCCGGATACCCCTATGCCAAAGATCCCCGGAAAGCTCCCCGGATTGCAGGAAGTTATTTCAAGAACGCCATGTATTATGATCCGGTGTTACGAGCGAACTGGAAAGCGGGAGTGACACGGCTCCTGACCATGCACAATCCATATACGGGAACTACTCTGAAGGACGATCCAGCAGTTGCAGCTGTAGTTTTTTTTAACGAACAGTTCTTCTCTTGGACACCGCAGCACTGCGAAGCGCTGGACGGCGAATGGCAACGTTGGATGCAGAAGCGTACCGGAACATCGAAACAGTTTCCCAAACTGCAAAAAAAACTGGCATATACAACAGATCCGCTCGGAATCGCAATGTCTCTCTTCATCGGGGAAAAGGAGGCGGAACTGGTAGATTTCTATTTGAATACGGTTCGGGAATGTGGATATTCCGGACTGATGAATACATTCGACAATTTCTTCACGCTCAATCGGATACCGGCGATGGAAAAATTGTCAATAATCGCATCTCATCCGTATTGCTTTCATCCGGTTTATTCCGGAAAATCGACTCTGATTGAACAGGGCAGTTCTCTTACGGGACATCCCGGAATGGCCGAACGGTGCGCCTTTTTCGGGAAACCGTTTTTTGTCACAGAATATAATCATGTCATGTGGAACGGTTTCCGACATGAAGGAACCATTCGTGGAGCTACAGTTGCGGCGCTTCAGAATTACAGTGCCTTCATCATGCACTCCGATGGAGTTGCACTGACCCAGAGGCCAATGCGACCATTTCGGGCAGCGGACGATCCGATCTGGCGCGGTAACAATCTGCTTACCTATTTTATTTACCTGCGTGAAGATGTCGCTCCCAATCCGAATTCCATCGCGTTTTACGTGACAGACGAAGATATTCGAAGAGAGGGGCTTGGAGAGGTCAATTTCCGTCTGGGCAGTCTGGGATGGCTTGCGCGTCTCGGAATCCTTTATGAGCATTCCAACGCCATCGGGAAAGAGTTTCCCGCTCTTGCAATTTCTCCCCACACCGGCGCGCTTCGCGTCATCGGAAAGAAGTTGCGGAAACCGGAAACCGCGCTTTCTACAGAGGAACTGGTCCGTATATTGCGACAAAAAAAACTGCTTTCCGCTGCCAATCGTACTGATCCTGCTCATGGAATTTATCACTCCGCGACAGAAGAGGTGCTGGTCGATGTTGTCAATCAGGAGATGCGCGTCATTACCCCCCGCCTGGAGATGCAGGTCGTCAAGCAGAAAGATAAATTATTTGAACTTGATGCTCTGACCATTCGCTCTGCCAGCATTCCCGCCGGAATCGCGGCGATTTCTCTGGAAAAAACAGCGGCGCTATCGAATTCCGGACGAGTTCTTCTGGTCATTTTGACTGATGCTTTGAATTCCGGAATGAAGTTTGCGTCTCAAAAGAGAGTTGAGTTGCAGGCAAACGGAAAACTCCCCGTACTTCTGCGATGCGGAACGTTTTCCATGGAACTGAAAAGCCGGCTTGCGACGCCCACACTTTATGCACTCAATTGTTCTGGAAAGCGAATGGAGGAAATTCCCATCCGAGTTCAGAACGGACGGTTGTCTTTCACCATTGATACCGGAAAATTAAAGGAGCCGGCAATCTTTTTTGAACTTGTTGAGAAATCATGAAAATGCGGGGCAGCAGCAGGCTAATCGCAGACATTTGAAAAAACGATTTGAACTTATGCCGGGAAATGGATTTTTCCCGTCCGGGAGATAGATTGCCGCCACGAAAACAGCAAAATGCCATCTGCGGGAGAATGAAAATGGAAGTACCGTTTCAACGGGGAGTGACATTCGGGTTTTACGCCCGTCGAGGCGTCTATTCGTCGCCGTGGGCAAAGGAGCAGATCCGGAAGATGAAACAGCTCAATGTCGAGTATGTCGCATTGATCGCCACGGTCTTCCGGGAAGCGTGCGGTTCCACCCGGGAATTTCTGGATCTCGCGGAAAGTCCGGGCGAACTGGAGCTGGCCCGGATGATCGATTTCATCCACGCCGAAGGGCTGAAGGTCATGTTGCGCCCCATGCTCGAAACCCATGACGGAAACGGCAGGCTGCAGGTCTGGTTCCCCGATGACCGCGAGCGGATCCCCGGAAAAATCTCCGACTGCTGGAAACGCTGGTTCGCCAGTTTTCGCGCCCGGACCCGTCTCTTCGCCACGCTCGCCCGTGAGACCGGCTGCGAACTGTACGGCCTCGACAGTGAACTCGACCGCACCGTCGGGCAAAACAGCCAGTGGAAAGAGGTCATCGCCGTCGCCAGAGAGTGTTTCCCCGGACCGATCACGAGCTGCCACACTCATCTTTTGAATTTCGAGCAGGAATTTTCCCGGCCGGACCACTGGTTTTATGATCTCGATTTTCTGCAGACAAGTTTCTACCACCGTGCGGCGGATGCCCCCGGAAGTTCGGTGGAGGAGATGGAGACGAAACTCCTCCCGGTCCGTGACCTCTACCGCCGGATGGCAAAGCTCTACGGCAAACCGATCATGTTCGGTGAATGCGGCTGCACCTCAAGCACCGGAGGTGCAACGGCCCCCTCCGGGTGGAGCGGCGACGGCCGTTACTCTCCAATGGAACAGGCGAACTACCTGCAGGCGGTCTGGAATCTCTTTCACGCCGAGGAGTATTTCCGCGGTCTATACTGGTGGAAATGGGACGAGCAGAATCCCCGGACACAATTTTGCGACGACCCCGCCGGCGACAAGGGGTTCATTCTGGATGGCAAACCCGCCGCCGAAGTGCTGAAACAATGCTTCCTGATTTCAAGACATACCGCGGAGAATTGTAAATAAAACTATTTATCTTATAAGAAGTTACCATCGAATCTCCTTGTCGCAGAATCCCCCAAAGATACTGTGATGGAATGTTCCCGGCAGGAAATATTGTTTTCTGGACAACACGAAAGAATTTTCTATCTGCCTGGATCAGATCGACAACCGCAACACGCCGGTCCGGCTTCTGCTTTTCACATGCTGCCGTGACGAAGCAATGCCGGGCTCTACAACGGGGATGGCGGAGGGGAAATCAATATATGTCAACGGTGTCGATTCCGACGGCGAAGCTCCGAAGTACACGATCCACCGGGAGGCTCAGGATGAATTGATCGTCGATTCATTTCCCTGAGAGCAGGAGGCCATCAATAAATGCCTCGGCGAAGCCGGGAATCGAATTGAGCGGCAGCTCCTGCGGCAGCGACGCGAGGCGGTCGAATTCATTCATGCGTTCCGGATGCGCCGCCAGCAGAGCCGCCCCCGCCAGCGCGGCGTTTCCGCAGATGCAGAACTCGGCTCCGGGCAGTGCGGGAAGCATTCCGATCGCCTGCGCCGAAGCGAGATCCAGCCCGCGCGCGAAGCCGCCGCAGAGCCAGAGCCGTTCCAGTGCGCCCGGCTCGATGCCCGTCGCCCGCAGGAGAGAGTGGATTCCCGCCCACACCGCCGCCTTCGCCTGAAGCAGTGCCTCCACGTCGGTTTCCAGAATCACCACGCCGGGAGCGATTCGACAGCCAAGCACGCCGTCGCGCATCACGCGCCTCCCCCAGCGCGCCGGCACTCCGGGATCGAAGCGGCCGAACTCATCCAGCAGACCGCAGCGGCGGCCGGAGGCGAGAAAGTCCACCAGCGCCGAACCGCAGAGTCCGGCCGCTTTCCCCCCGCCCCGGACCGAGAGTTCAAACCGCCCGGCGGCGTCGAACCGGAGGTGTTCGATCACCCCCTCCCCCGCCCGGCTGCCGCTCGCCGCACCGGAGCGTTCGAAGGCCGGACCGGCGGCGGCGCTCGCCGCCAGAAATTTCCCGTTGTGCGACAGAATCATTTCACAGTTGGTGCCGAGGTCGAGCAGAAGTTCGGTCCGGCCGGAGCCGCCGAAGCGGGTCGCCGCCATCCCGGCAACCAGGTCGCCGCCGACGTTGCCGCCGACGGCGGGCGCGGCCAGCAGTTCCGCCTCCGGGGCGGCGGAAATTCCCAGCTCCTTCGCCGGAACCTTCGGGAAACGGCGAAGGGGCGGTTCAAACGGCGCCACGCCGATCGGAGCCGGATCGATTCCGTACAGAAGGTGGGTCATGACCGTATTGCCCGCCACCGCAATCCGGCGGATTTTCTCCGGCTCCGGCGTCAGCTCCCGCAGCAGTGGATCGATCGTCTCCGCCGCGACGGCGCGTTGCAGGGCGGCCAGTCCTTCCGGCGAAGCGGCGGCGGCGATCCGGTCGATCACGTTGTCGCCGAAAACGGCCTGCCGGTTCAGCCGCCCCGCGGCGGCGACAGCCACCCCGTCGCGCAGCAGCAGGGCGGCGACCGTCGTCGTGCCGATGTCCACCGCAACGCTCCATCCGCCGCCCGGTGCGGCGGTCTCCAACGGGAGCAGAAATCCGGTCTCCACCGCCACCAGTTCCTGTTGAAGCGACGCCGGCGGAATCCGGAGCGACCCGGTTTCGCCGGCCGGACTGGTGTCGCAGGCGCGCACGGTGTGCAGACCATTTTCCCCGCAGTCCAGCAGTTTTCCGCCGGAGAGGAACTTCCCGGAAAGGAGTTCGACCAGACAGCGGTTGCAGCGGCCGTTCCCGCCGCAGCGCAGATCGAGCCGCCAGCCGTTCCGCCCGAGCGATGCACTCAACGGCACACCGGGCTCCGCGGTGATGTTCCGCTGTTCGAACCCGCATACAACAAGTAAATTCACGCCGATTCCTCCTGCCGGAGGGGTTCTCTTCTCCGGACCGGATACTATACCACCTCCGCCGGACGCCCGCAAGCGGCAAAAGCCGGAAACTCCGCGAAATAATCCCGATATCGACTTGCAAAAACTCCATAGACAGGGCACATTAATTGCGGCAAACCATGGAACATGCAATTCAGGGATCCATCTATGGAGGAACTCGATTTTCAGAAGGCGGGCGGCATCATCCCCGCCGTGGCGCAGGATTACCTCTCCGGCGAAGTGCTGATGCTCGCCTACATCAATCCGGAAGCGTGGCAGGAGACGCTCCGCACCGGCCGCGCCGTCTATTTTTCCCGCAGCCGCAACCGGCTCTGGCGCAAAGGCGAAGAGAGCGGCAATGTCCAGATCATCAAGGAGATCCTGGTCGATTGCGACGGCGACGCCGTCATCTACCGGGTCGAGCAGAAAGGCGGCGCCGCCTGCCACACCGGCCACCGGAGCTGTTTCTACCGCAAACTGGAAAACGGATCCCTCGTCGAGCAGAGCAAGCCGCTCTTCGACCCCGAACAAGTATACAAGAAGCAATCATGAAACCGGACTATTTTGACGAACTTCAGGCCGCGTTTCCGCAGCTCATCCTGCGAAACGAACTCTCTTATCGGGAAATCACCACTCTCGGCGTCGGCGGCACTCTGCCGCTGCTGGCCGAACCCCGCGACGACCGCGAACTCGGGAAACTGCTCGAATGGACTCACGCCCGCGCCGTTCCGATTCTGGTCATCGGCGGCGGAACCAACCTCGTCGGCTGCGACGCCCCCACGCCCGCGCTGGGAATCCGGCTGGCACAACCGCCGTTTTCCCAGGTGAAGGCGGGGCGCACCCATCTGACCGCCGGCGCCTTTCTCCGCCTGCCGAAACTCGCCTCCGCCGCGGCGGAACTCGGGTATGGCGGCGTCGCCCCGCTCGCCGGAATCCCCGGCACCCTCGGCGGTGCCCTGCGGATGAATGCCGGAGCCAACGGCATCACGATCGGCGAATTCGTCCTCCAGCTCTGCGGATTCCGCATCGACGGCACCCCGTGGACGGCGGAAAAAGAGGAGCTCCAGTGGGGCTACCGGCAGACGAACATTCCGGAAGATGTCATCCTTACCGCCGCCATCCTCACCCTGCCGCCCAGCGACAAGGAGAAGGAGGAG
>NZ_DBEXAY010000154.1:0-5574 GCF_048170485.1 Victivallis sp.
GTCTCCTCTTTGGCCGCTTCGCGGGTGACCGGACCAGCGTAGCGGACCGCAATTTGTACACTGCACTGGCCATCTTTGTCGGCGACAGGGCGGAGAAGGTAGACGAAGTTGTCCGCGTCGGTCAGTTCCAGCTCCGGCACCTCTTTCCCCGGCGCGGAGGCTTTCGCCACGTCAGAGAAACGAAGCCACGAGAAGGCACTCTTGAAGGAATCCACCTTGCCGGTATCCACCTCTTTCCCCGCCGGAACGGCTCCCGTCGGTGCGAGTGCGGCGGGCGAACCCTGTTCCGCAAGTTCCCATACTGTTTTGCCGTTCTTCCGGAGGACGGCGCGCTTCAGGCCGGATACCTGGAAAAATTCCTGATCCAGCCACTCCGGCACAGTGGAGTCCACCTCGGAGAAGGTATTCGAAACAAGGATGTTGCGCCCGTCATTCAGCTGGAGATAGCGCCCAGTGGCGCCCATGTTTCCGCCCATGCCGAAGGGGGTGGCCTCCGTCGGCGAGGAACCCGCCTTTTCATACAGCTTGCCGAAGAGGAGAGTCTGCAAGGCCTTGCCGTCTCTGCCCGAGAGCGTTATGGAAACCGCTCCGCTCTCCGGAGTGAGTTCCAGCGAGGCGGCCTGCGCGTCGTCGAGCGTCAGTTCACGGGCGGCACGGGCGTCGCACAGGGCGACGAAGAGTTCGCGGAGCTTGTTGTAGTCGGCAGGGTATCCTGCGCGCTCCTTGACCTGCCAGCCTTTGCCCGTGCGCTCAAGCGTGATGGTCCGGCCGTTCTTTTTCAGCTGGACATAGTAGATGTTGTCACTGCTGAACTCTTCCGGCAGCAGCAGGGTTTCGGCCGGGGAGCTGCTCCCCGTGCTCTCCTGCCGCAGGAAATAGACCGCACCCAGAATGACTGCGATCAGGGCGAGTAGAATCAGATGTTTGCGTTTCATCGGCGCGCTCCTCTTCTGTGCCGGACGACCGCGACGACGATCCCCGCGAGGATGACCAGCAGCGGCATCAGGGCCATGTTGACGAAAATCAAAGTGTTTTCCAGCGAATCGATCTTCTGCCGGAGCTGTTTGCGGATCTGCTTGAGCTCCTTGCGGGCCTCCACCTCCTTCTGGCGGAACTCCTTGAGCAGTTCGCGCTGCTCGGAACTCAGAAGTTCGCTTTCGCCCGGCTTACGCTTGCTCTGCAGCTCGGTAATCTGCTGCTGCACATCGCGGAGGTCGTTTTCCAGCTTGATGATGCGATCCTGAAACTCCTTTTCCGCCTCCGCCTGGAGGTCGCGCACCACGGTGAAGGGGTGCGACGCGGTGCCGCGCGCCCGGATTTCCAGCAGATTGTCGTCTCCGCTGAGCTGATCGACCATGTTCAGCGCGAAGTTCAGGTTGTCGTTGATCGGCTGCGCAACCTTCTGGCCGAGGAAGTTCATCTCACGCACACAGAAGGGATCGTACAGCATATCCGCGTCGCCGATCAGCACGACGAAGCCGGGTTTGACCGATTTCTTCAGCCCCGCCTCCTTTTTCGGAGTCTCGGACTTTTTCGCGTCACTGGCGGCGTCCGCCTTCTTTGTCTCATCCGCGGTCTTGGCGGCGTCGCCGGGTTTCCCTTCCGGGAAGGCGGTCGGGAAGGTTCCGGTCAGTTTGATGGCGAGCGCATGCTTTTTGCCGTCGGTTTTGAGGTTGCGAAGAATCATCTCGCCGGGCTGCTGTGCCGCAAAGGTGTCGGTGACTCCGGCATCGTCGGAGGTGTGAAGCAGAGTCGTCTGCTGCAGCCCCTCCACCGGTTTCCCGGAGAAGGTGCCGGCGCAGAAGAGCAGCAGGTTGTTGAGCGAGGCGACCGCCGGATCGGCGGAATCCATTTCCTCGCGGGTGAGCGAGAGAACCGTCGGCATCGTTTCCACCGTGCCGTACCCGCCGCGCATCCGGGTGCCGAGTTTGCGGTCGGCGACCAGTTTGTCGGCAGTGAATTCGATCCCCCAGCGCGACAGAAGTTTGCCAAGCGAGGAGCCGGCCGGTTTCATGTAGGGCTGGTTCATTCCGGAGAGCGGGAAGGGGTCGAGAAACGCCAGCAGCCGCCCGCCGCGCAGAACAAACTGATCGAGCGCGTAAAGGGTGGCATCGCCGAGGTCGCCGGGGTGAATCGCCAGCACCACATCGATGTCCGGCGCGATGGCGTCGGTCGTGGCGGGAATCTCCACCACGTCGAAGTTCCGCTTGAGTTCGGTGATGATCCACCACGGCGGTTTCGGCGCCTGGCGCTGCTGCATCATCATGATCTGAGGCGTGTCGTAGCCGCCCATCACCGGCAGGGAACTCAGAATGCCGAGCTTGACCTTCTTCGTTGCGGTCACTTCGGTGATGGCGCGCGAAAGGTCGTATTCGAGCTGGGCCTCGTTCTCCGGATTGAGGAAGGGGAGCACCGCGGTCTTGCCGCCGGAACTCACTGCGACGCCGAGGTAGACCGGTTCCCCGGCGCCGAGCGCGTCAAGCGTCTGCCCGGAGATGCCGTCGAGCACGGCGGAATCCTCTTCATCCGAATCGGGGGTGGGGTTGAGTTTTTTGAGTTCGACCCGTTTGCCGCCGGCACGCTGGAACTCCCCGAGCAGATCTTCGACCCGCGAGGCGTAGGTCTTGAGGAATGCCGGCATATCCGCCGCGTTGCGCGAATAGTAGAAGCGGATGCTGACCGGTTTGTCGAGATTCTTTAAAATGTTTCCGGTTCCGCGGGAGAGCGTGTAGCGCTTTCCTTCGGTGCAGTCCCAGCGCAGGTTGACCGGTTTCAGGATGGCGTTGAGCAGAATCAGAATCGCCGCGACGATGAGGATTCCGGCGAGGGACCCGGCGACAGCGGCGGTTTTCTTATTTTTCAAATCAGGTTTCATGCTGTGTTGTACTCCTTCTCGTTGCGGGTCAGCTCCGGCGGTTTTTCAGGACGACGCCGGTGATGAAGAGCGCCAGCACGATCAGCGACAGGAAATAGACGATATCCCGCAGGTCGAAGACGCCGCGCTGCATGCCGGTGAAGTGGAAGAATACGCTCAAATCCGCCGAAAATCCCACCAGTCCGGCTGGCGCCCCCCAGCGGAGCAGCAGCCCGGTCACCGGCGGGAAGCCGATCAGCACCAGCAAGAGGCAGATCACCGTCGCGGTGATGAAGCTGATGACCTGGTTGCGGGTGAAGGCGGAGGTCATTCCGCTGATCGCCAGATAGGTCCCGGCGAGCAGGAAACTGCCGGTGTACCCGGTGAGAATCGGACCGGCGTCCGGATCCCCGAGGTAGCAGACGGTGAAGACCATCGGCAGTGTCAGCACGAGGGCGATGCCGAGGACGATCCAGCCGGCGAGAAATTTGCCGAGAATCGCCTGCGTCACCGAAATCGGCATGGTGAAAAGCAGTTCGAGCGTCCCCTGGCGGCGCTCCTCCGCCCACTGCCGCATGCCGATCGCCGGCACCAGCAGAATGTAGAGCCACGGAAGCCAGAAGAAGAACCCCTGCAGATCCGCCTCGTTGCGGACGAAGAAGCCGCTGATCATGAAGGTGAAAAATCCGATCAGCACCAGAAAGATGACCAGAAAGACATAGGCCACCGGCGAGGTGAAGTAGGCGCCCAGTTCGCGACGGGCGACGGTCAGAATGTTTCTCATTATTTCGCCTCCTTTCCGGCGGGGCTGTCCGGGGTGGTCAGGGCGCGGAACACCTCATCGAGTTTCCCGGGTTCCGCGTGCAGTTCGATGAAGTTCCAGCGGTGTTCGTCGAGGAACTTCTTGACGTCGGCGGCGAATTCGTCGGCCGGAGCGGCGGAACAGAGGAGGAGTTCGGTTCGGCCTGCCTTTTCCTCCCGCACTTCGACGCCGGTCGCGTTGGGGAGTTTCCCGAGTGCCGCGGCGGCGTCGGCGCCGGAGACGCCGGTGAGCACGAGCGAGAGGCGGGTTTTCCGCGGGGCGCGGTCGAGCAGTTCCCTCGGTGTGCCGTTGAAGACCAGATGTCCCTTATCGATGATGATGACCCGGGTGCAGATCGCTTCGACCTCTTCGAGAATGTGGGTGGAGACGATGATCGCCTTGTTCCGGCCCATTTCGCGGATCAGTTCGCGCATCTCGTGCTTCTGGTTGGGATCGAGTCCGTCGGTGGGTTCGTCGAGGATCAGCACCGGCGGATCGTGCAGAATCGCCTGCGCAAAACAGACCCGGTGACGGTATCCCTTGGAGAGGGTGTCGATCGTCTGATGGGTGACGCTTTCGAGGTGACAGATTTTTACCGCACGGGCGACGGCGTCGGCTTTCGCCTTGCCGGAGAGGCCGCGGATGGCGGCGGCGAAGTTCAGGAATCCGATGACGCTCATATCCTGATAAGCGGGCGCGTTTTCCGGCAGATAGCCGAAGAGCTGTTTGGCACCGACCGGATCCTCTTCGATATCACAGTTGCCGATGGTGATTTTGCCGCCGGAGAGGGGCAGGAAGCCGGTAATCATCCGCATCGTGGTGGATTTCCCGGCTCCGTTGGGACCGAGGAAGCCGAGCACTTCCCCTTTTTCGACCGAGAAGCTCACCCGGTCGACGGCGGTGATGGCGCCGAATCGCTTTTGCACATCAGTCGCTTTTATCATGCCGAATCGATCTCCTTTCTCTGGGAAAAGGTGAAACGACGCCTGCAGAAACAGACCTTCGTTTCCCCCTTTTGTTTTCTTTTTTCCCTCCTTAAATTTTAGAAGTATAGCATGATAAAAGCGGAATTTCAAGTGATTCCGTAATTTTTTTGAACGGGCTAAACGTTCATGACCGGGAGGATGCGCTGGAGAAGCTCTTCCAGTAACCCAAGCTCGTACGCCAGATCGAGCACCGTGTAGCGTTTGCGGATCAGTTGCGCGGTGCGGATTCCGTGCAGGAACTGCTCCCTGCCGAGCTGAATGTCGGCCGGTTTGACCGGACAGCCGGCGGCGGTGAGCCGCCGGGTCAGCTCTTCCAGGGGATAGAGTTGATGAAGGATGCGTTTCCGCAGAGTCTCCCAGTTGCGGTAGATGAGTTCCCGCCGTTCTGCGAGCGCATCTCCTTCCCGGAACTTGTCGAGCGCGATGGTGCGGGTGGCCGCGCCGTAGGTGCCGACGGAGAGCAGGGCATCGATCTCCGCTTCACGTCCGGCGCGGTCGAGGCCGGGGCGGGCGAGGCGGCGCGCCTCCTGCTCCGAAAGCGAGAAAAGCGCCTCATAAAGCGCGGTGGATGTGACGGTGCCGATGGCGACTTTGAAGCCGTGGGAGACCGGTTTGCCGTTACAGCAGAGATTCTCCATCTCCCAGATGTGGCTGACGAGATGATCGGCACCGGAGGCGGGGCGGGAGTCGCGGTAGAGCTGCATGGCGTACCCGGTAGCAGCCAGCCCGGTGAAGACGCGCCGCACGTCAGAGGGATCGGAGAGGTTGTCGCGCAGCGGCGTCTGCACCAGCTCCCAGACGGCAGGGTCAATCGCTTCGATGCCGAGAGTGTCAGCGGCGAGCCAGTCCGCTCCGGCGGGAATCTTCGCCATCAGGTCGGCGTATCCGGCGGCGAACATCTCCGGCGGTGCATTGCGGAGAATGCCGCTGTC
>NZ_DBEXAY010000155.1:0-14125 GCF_048170485.1 Victivallis sp.
GATGGCTCCGCAACTCAAATATGTCCAAATCGCCGAGCAACTGAAACGGCGGATCGAAAACGGTGACTACAATTTCTGCGCGATGCCCGGAGTTCCGAAACTCGCGGCGGAGATCGGCGTCAGCTACCTGACCGCCCGGCAAGCGGTCCAGAAGCTGATCACTGACGGTGTCTTGTACCGTGCCGACAACAGCCGCCTCGAAATCTGCAATCGTCCCGGCTCTCTGCGAAGTGCAATGAAGGTGGCATTCATCCACCCGATCAACGTGACATCCGATTCTGTCTGGCGCAACGCAATTTGCAAAACGGCGGGAGAGTTCGCATGCAGCTTCCGCGAGATCGTCTACTGTCATGATGCCGATCCGCTGTTGTACGAAGGACTTGCCGGGGGGTTCGACCTGATCTTCCTGCAGTTCGACAGCGCGGATCCTCTGTTTCTGGAAAAACTAAGAAAGCTGTCCGACCGTCTGGTCACGCTTTTCCACGACCTGACCCGGTACGGCATCCGCTGTCTGGACGGACTCAATCCCGCCGCCATCGACGAACTTATCCGATATCTGTACGAACGCGGCCATCGCCGGATCGACTGCCTCAACACGCAGCCCGCCAGTCCCACCGTAGACGCCCGCATCGCCCAATGGCGCGCCTCACTGAAAAAACACGGTTGCACAGGGCGGCTCCACAACGACCCGGTCGCCCCGTTCGTATGGTCAATGCCCCACGCTTACGATGTGCTCAACGGCGTGATCGCACGTGGCGAACTCGATGCCGATGCCCTGTTCTGCCTGACCACGCCGATTGCCCGCGCCGCGTTGCGCTGCTTCCACGAACACGCGATCCGGGTACCGGAGGACATTTCTGTGGTCAGCTGGGGGGAAACCGAGGAGGCCCGCATGGCCATTCCCTCCCTGACCACGGTGGATATGCCCGATCCGGCTCCGATGATCCGTCAAATCTTCGGCCACTATCTCGGAAGCCACCCGCAACCCGACCGACTGCTTTATCGAAGTGCCGCTTCGGATGTGATTCGGCCCGGCGAATCCGTCAAAGAGCATCCCCTAGCAAACCACCCCTCAAAATAGAAAGGCAGGCAATATGCGGAAGAAATTCACTTTGATCGAATTGTTAGTAGTAATAGCAATTATTGCGATCCTCGCCTCGATGCTGCTTCCGGCGCTGAACTCCGCACGGGACAGGGCCCGGGCGACCACCTGTGTCAACAATCTGAAACAGGTCGGCAACGGCTTGATGCTCTACGCGGGGGATTTCAACGACTGGTTGCCGCCGATCCAGTGGGTAGGCAACCAGAAGAACTACGGCAAATGGTGGATGGTAATTTCCGGCTGGGATATTAAAATCGGCCAGAACTACCTGCCGAAACCGGTGGACGGCAAGGCATCGGTTTTCGTCTGCCCCGCGTCGGAGCCGTTTGTATTCCGCGATATCTCCGACAACTCCCAGCTTCATGAGGTCTACGGCCTGGCGCAGGTGGATATCGAACAGATCAGAAATCTCCCCCCCGGCCGCGACGCCAACGGGCTGCGCCAGAAGCTCAGCCAGATCCGGCATCCCTCGCGCTGGGTTCTGGTCGCTGACTCGCAGCGGGCGGGCGGAGCCGATGCAAACTACCGCCAGAGCCACTACCTCGACCGTAACGGCGAAGTGGACAAATACCAGGACATGGCATACGGCGGCGCTCCGAAGTCGATCATTCTGCGCCACGCCAGGCAGGCCAATGTCGCCTTTACGGACAACAGCGTCCGCAGTCTCGGCCAGCCGGAGGTCGGCATGTACGGCGTCCGCTGGACCGTTCCCGGCTTTGCCAACTGATGACAGGAGAAGTTCCCGATGAAAACACAGCTTTCCATTTTACTGCTCGGTTTCGGCTCGGCATTGGCCGCCGCGACAATACTCACCACCGCCGACGGCGGGGCCGACGCCGGACTTGAATTCAGCAAGCGGAACCGGAATTTCGGCAAGCAGCCGGAGATGATGATCAAACGCGATCAGAATTCCGCACCGGCGCTGACCCGCTGTGCGCTCTTCCGCTTTGATCTCTCCAGGCTCGCCGAGCCGGTGACCGACTCCCGGATTACGCTGACGCTCTCCAGCCAGGGGGCACAGAGCAACCGCTGGAAATACGATTTCCGGCTCTACGCTGTCGGCACACCGGAATGGCAGGAGAACGCCGTAACCTTCGCAAACGCTCCCGGCGTCAAAAACAACTTTCCGGTCGGCCGTGACGTTCCTCCCCCGGAGGGAGTGATTCCGGTCGGAGACGCCACGCTCCTGGCCAACGCCAAACCGGGCGACAAGCTGCGATTCGACTCCGCTGCCCTAACGGAGTTCCTGAATGCCAACAGAGGAAAGGCTGTCACTTTCCTGCTGGTGCGCCGGACGGAAAGTTCTCAGGTGCAGGCTTTCGCCACGAAAGAGCACGGCACCTTCGCCCCGCCGGAGCTGAGTGTGAACCGACGGCCGAAACCGGCGGTGTTGCGGGGGAAAGCGATCCGGGTCGGCTTCGCCACCGACGGCAACCCGGAATTTCTGGAGCGTGACGGGGCGACCATCCGGATTCCCTCCGTCCGCTTCTGGGAATTCCAGTTCGGCGGCAAAACCTACAATGCCGCCAACGCCGTGCTGACCGCAAGCTCGGAGACCGCCGACTCCGCCACCCGCACCTATCGGTGCGGCAGGGCAAGCATCACCTTCCGCTACGCGATTCCCGAATCCGGCGACCGGCTGAACCTGACCTACACGATCGAATCGCCGAAAGGGTGGACCGGCACGCCGAATCTGGTGATCGGCCGCATCGGAGGACTGGCCGCCACTCCGGACAGCCGGATCGTCTGGCCCTACCGCTACGGGCAGTTGCTGCGCGGCGACCTCATCAAAAACTATGTGGAACGCCCCGCCCCCGGCCATATGTGGATGCAGTTCATGGGCCATTACACGCCCGACGCCGGATTGCTCTGGTATGTGGAGGATGCGCTCGGCTTTTTGAAATTCGCCTCCCACGGCAAAGAACGCGACGGCAAACTCGTGCTGGGCTGGCGCGAACGGCCCTGGCTCGACGGCTCGGGGCGCTACGAACTGCCCTTCCCCTACGTATTCGTCCCGTTCGGCAAATGCGACTACCACGACTTCGCGGCGGTCTACGCCGACTGGGCGCGAAAACAGCCGTGGGCACAGGTTTCCGCTGCGGAAAAGCTCGCCGCCCGTCCCGCCCTCGCCAACGCGGTCTTCGACGGCAAAGTCAAAATCGCCGGATTTGAAGCGTTCGGCGGCAATAAACATGTGCCGCTGGCGGTCAAAAAAGAGCGGGCCAAACTCTCCGTCGGCTTCGCTGACGCGGAGAAATTCATCCGCAGCCTCGAAACCCAGTACGGTGTGAAGCCCGCCTACCGTTACGACGGCTGGTGGGGGGCCTTCGACGTCGGGTACCCGGACCTTTTCCCGGTCTCGGAACGCAACGGCGGCAACGCTGCCTTTGAAAAGTTCGCGGCGTTCACCCGCGCCAACCGCAGCCCGGTCACCTACTATATGAATCCGATCAACTTCGACGAGGAGTCCGACACCTACCGGATCACCCAGTCGGTCCGCCAGCTCAACGGCGAAATCCAGCCTTTCAGCTTCTGGAGCGGTTCGCGGCTGCGGATGGTTTCGCCGCAGTTCATCCTGCCGGGCAATCGGAACACCTTCGACCACTTTAAAAAATATGCCATCTACGGCGGTATTTTCGTCGACCAGATCGGTGGCTCCAGCCCTTATCTCGACTTCAATGACCTCGCCGGGTACGAATACTACGGAAAAGACAGCAACTTCCGCGCCTACAAGGAGGCGTTCCATCAGATCCGAGCCGAAGACCCCGCTTGGATAATCGGCACCGAGGACGGGCAGGAGCAGTATCTCGACAGCTACGATTTCGCCGAAGCCTATCCGCGCGGCTTCTTCGACGCGAAAAACCTCAAGCTCGAAAAAGGTACCACCTATATTCCGCTCAATGAATTGGTCTACGGCGATAAATTCTTCAATCTGATGGGAATCGACGGCAACAACCGCCTGACCTTCGACGGCATGCGTGTGATGCGACGGCTGTACGGAACCAGCCAGGGTTACACGATGCGCGGCGAACTTCCTTACTGGCCGCTGCTCCAGCAGGAATTTGAGGCCAACGACGTGATCGGTGAAGCCGCAACCGAACGGATGCTGCATCACCGGATCGATCCGGCCGGATTCCGCGCCAGCGTGTGGCCCTCCGTCGTCGTGATCGGCAACACCGATTCCGGCGGCCCGCTCGACATCGTCTTCGACGCGCCGAACGGCATGGAAGTCGAGGTCAAAGCACTGCGTCCCGACGGTTTTGCGGCGGTCACCCGCTCCGGTAAATGGATTCTCTGGGGCGGCAGGGAGCTGAAGCTCGACGGGAAACTGCTGGCCGCCGTCTCCAATTCCGATTCGATCCTCATCGCCAACCGGCGCGGCATCACTGCCGCGAGCTACGGCTTCGTCGGAGAAGAGGGGCTCGCCAATCCGAACGGCGGGGCTTCCGCCGAACCGTGGAACGTCCGGCTGCCGGGCGTAACCGGCGACGCCGAGGCGCTGCCCTCTCATCGCCCCTATCCGGTCGAAGCCGCCGGCAACGGCAGTTTCCGCTTCGCCGCTCCCGGAGCGGAGCAGTCGATCCGGTTCGCCGGGGAGAAGCAGCGATGAAAAATCTGGTTTTGCTATTGCTGTTCTACGCCGCCACAGTTTCGGGCGCGCGGCTCTTCGAAGAAGCGGAACTGCGCCGCACCGCCGTTTTGCCGGTCATCGACGGCAAGCTCGAATCCCTGTGGTTCGACCGCGCCGTGCCGTACAACCTTGGCGACCACAACGGCAAGCTCAACAACCTGATCGTCGAAAACTACCTGACGATCGTGCGGCTGCTGTGGGACGAAAAGTACCTTTACGCCGCCTTCGTCTGTTCCACCGACGCAGTCGAAACCCGCTTCGCCAAGCGCGACGATCCTCTCTATGAAAGCGAGATTTGCGAACTGATGCTCGCCCTTCCCGATGGGAACCGTCTGCTCGAACTCTCCATCGCCCCCAACGGTGTAATCTACGACGCGCTCGTGCGCTGGAACCGGGACAACCGCCTCGAAGTTGCCACCTCTTATGACATTTCCGGCCTGAAATCCGCCGTCACCATCCGGCAGATCGCCGCCGGACGACTGGTCTGGACCGTCGAGCTGGCAATTCCGTGGGAAGTCCTCGCGCCGTTCCGCCCCGGCAACGGCAAACGGCTGCGCGGCAACCTGCTCCGCTACGAGCGGCTCTCCGCCCCGGAGCTTCGTTCCCGGAACATTCCCGCAACCGGAACCGATGGAGCCGCCTATTTGCCGCTTTCGCTCTTTCCGACTCAAGTCCGCGGCTGGGCCGCCGCACCCTCCAGTCTCGGCCCTCTGCGCCTGACCGAATAACCATGCCTGCCCGGGGATTTCACTTCTGCCGGAACGAGTCCCCGCTTTCCGGTTTCCGTTCTTCGGCGGTCGCCGGCCGGTGCTTTGCGAAGATTTCAACCGAAAGATTCGACGGAACCGGCTCAGAACGCACCAAGCTCATACCGGATGATCCGCACTCCGGCGGAATATTGACAAATGGTCTTCCAAAGCATGGATTCCCTTGACGACATGGGAGCCAGCCATCCTCATCGCCCGGTCCCGGCGGCCTGCCCCGCCGGGACCCTTTTTTTCAATATTTTTTTCCGGAGGGGTTGACATGGCCCATCGAATATTGTATAATTAATGTAGAATCAACCTCGAAGATTGTACATGAATTATACAAACGATACAACATGTTCTCCGCGCGAGCAGGTGATCCGGAATGTATTGCAACTGATCCGGAAACAGGAACTGCCGCCGGATGCGGAGGTTCCGGCGGAGAATCTGCTGGCGGAACGGTTCGGCGTCGCACGCGGCACGGTCCGCTCCGGGCTGGCAGAGCTCGCCGCACGCGGCATTCTGGAGAAGCGGGGGCGCCGGATGCACGTGGTCTCCCGCCCCGCCGCGCGGGGCACCTCCCTGATGAACCGGACGGTTATCCTCTTCAGCTCCACCGACAAGGACGACGCCATCCGCAAGCGCAATTCCGGCTTCATGGACGCCATTCAGGCGGGCGCACTCGAAGAGCTGATGGCGCAGAACATGCACTCGCTCTGGCTCAACGGCTCCCGGCTGACCAGCGGTGAATTGGAGGAACTGACGCAGATCCGCCCCGGCGGCGCGCTGTTTTTCTCTTCCGCCCACCCCACGCCGGAATTCGATGCGGCGGCGCGCCAACTGGCCGAATCCGGCCTGCCGACGGTGGCGTCGGTTCACAAGACACTCTTCCCGCGGGTCGATCATGTGCTGCCGGATCACGCCGAGGGGGCCCGGCTGTTGACGGCGGAGCTGATCCGGCGCGGCTGCCGGCGCGTTCTCTGCTACCTGCCGGCCAATCGTCAGGAATACTGGGTTGCCGACCGTTTCCGCGGTTACTGCACCGCCATGCGGGAGGCCGGTCTGGAACCGCGTCCGCTCCCGGAAAATGCTTACTGGGGGCGTCATTACGACGACGGAGACGCCTGGAGCGAAAGCCGGTTCCGGGAGGAGGTCCGGCTGGCGGCAGGCTATCTGCTGGATGAGTTCGGGCCGGGCGGGAATTCCCCCGACGCACTGCTGACCAAAACCGACTGGGATGTGCCGATTCTGGCAACGGCGCTCCGTCTGCTGGAGAAAACGCCCGGCAAGGATGTTGTGATCGCAGGGTACGACAACAAAATCGCCTTCAGCGGCTGGAAGCAGTTTGAGAGTTACACTCCGCCGCTCACGGTGGACAAACGGAACAACGAGATCGGGCGGTGCATGACCGGGCGGCTGCTCGCCCGCCTGAATGCCCCGGCGGACTGGAAGCCGGGCAATATTTTGGTGGTCCCGGAGCTGATAGTCCTTTCATGAAGTTCCATTGGCACAGCGGATATGGTTCACAGACGAAGAAGAGGTGCCGGGCAGCCGCTCCCCGGCGCCTCCAGATGAAAAATATGTTGAGAGATTTCACCAGAACAACCTGTTGGATATTGGAAAGGAGTTTTCGATGAAGCCGAAAAAAAAACATCCCATCACCCCGCGCGCCGACATCGCACATCCAAGATTCACCATGATTGAATTGTTGGTTGTTATTGCAATCATCGCAATCCTGGCGGCAATGCTGCTTCCGGCATTGAACAAAGCACGGGAACGAGGACGGGCGGCAAACTGCCTGTCGAATCTGAAGCAACTCACGCTCGGTCAGAGTTCCTACGCCTCTGATTATGCCGGTTACATGGTCCACAGCGTCATTTACGGAACAAAATACGAAAATTACGCAACGCTGCTGGCCCGTTCCGGCTCAATTTCGGGGCTGCTGAGTCAGGGAGGCGGTTACCTTAACTGGCGCAGCATGGGCTGTCCATCAGTTACGGGGGACAAGGTGTTCCGTTCCGCCGACAACGGGTATAAAGACGGCAACACCGCACTCTATTCCGTATACGGGGTCTACATCGGCTACAATACCACGGACCTTTCGAAACCGGGGATTGTCAAATTGATTGAAGAACTGGGAGACTTCGTCAACACCAGTTCCGCCAGCTCCTGGGCGACAAGAACCTTTTCCACCAAGAAAATGAGAAAACCGACTCAAACGGCGATCGCCGGAGACTGCGCATCGGCCAATCTCTCCAACTCAAAATTTTTCAATGTGCAGGGCTGTTCGTTCTCCACGCTCGGCACCGCGCAAAGCTCCTCCAGAATGGCGATTATCCGTCGCCACTCCAACCAGGCCAACATGGGATATGCCGATGGACACGCCGCTTCACGCTCCGGCGACCAGCTTCTCCAGGGCAGCATGCCGTTCACCGGCGGCACCTACAGTCCGGATCTGGTGCTGGATCATATCGAAACGGAATGAAAAAAGGAATCCCCATCATGCGCTTGAAACCCTTTGCACTGCTTCTCATCAGCTCACTCTTCCTCGCTTTGAATTCCGCGGAAATCAATCTGCGCAACTATATCGAAGAACGTTACCGGGCGGGGGAACGAGTCATCACACTCCCTGACGGCGACATCTATGTCAAATTCACCCCATGCCGGCTGGGACCGAAAATCCGGGATCTGGAAATTCGGGGAGGGAAGCAGACCCGGCTGATCCTCCGGGCTCCCACGGAACTTTTTTACTTCTCCGGCTGCCACAACGTCAAAGTATCTGGATTCGCGGTCGATCACCAGCCGTTACTGTTCACGCAGGGAACCATCACGAAGATCGAGGGAAAACGCTACTATTTCCGACTGCATGACGGTTATCCGCGAATGGGGAAACAGTTCATCAACCGGCATCCGCACTTTTTCGATCGGAAGACCAGAAAGTTCAAATGGGGAAATTCGCTTTCTTCCGGTGACTGCCGGGAAGTCCGTGCCATCAACGCCGACAGCGGCGTCATCGAATATACCGCTCCTGTCAATGGAATTCAGGTCGGTGATTACATCGTGCTGAATTACCGGAAAGGAGCGGCATTCAAAATCGATGACCTCGCCGGCGACATCCGGCTGGAAGACATTACCGTTTACAATGCGGGTTTCGGCATCATGAGCCGCCGAAGCACCGGAAACGTGACGGTCCGCAGATTCCGGATCGTGCCCGGTCCTCCTCCGGAGGGAGCAACGGAACCGCGTCTCATGGCAACCTGCGCTGATGCATTCAATTTCGCTGCCTCACGCCGGGGGCCGACAATTGAAAATTGTGAAGTGAACGCGATCGGTGATGATTCGATCAATCTGCATGGTTCTCCCCGGAAGGTTGTTGCACTGACGCCGGATGGAAACCCGATCATCTGCCTTCCCCCCGTCGCAAAAAAAGCTGTTGAACTGTTTCAGCCGGGCGATACGGTTCTGGTTCTGAAACCAGGGAACTATGAAATCAGGCGGAAAACTAGATTGAACGCTGTCCGTCCGGTCAAATTCGATGATCCGGAAGTACTGGCGAAGTACTTTCCGCACCAGAAGCCTGCATCGCTGATCTGTTGTGCTCTGGAGCTGAAAGACGCGGATGTGCAGACCGGTGATCTGCTGGATTTTCCGGCGATAAACTGTCCGGGCTTCGAGATCCGGAACAACCGTTTCTCCAACCACAGGGCACGGGGAATCCGTCTGATGGCGGGCGATGGAATCATCGAGAACAACACCATCTCGCATCTGGAAAACAGTGCAATCAGCATAGGTCCTGAATACGCCTACTGGGACGAATCCGGCTGGGTGGACAATGTGACAGTCCGCGGCAATCGGATCGATTCTGTTTGCCTGGGTGCGAGTGCGTGGAAGGGGGGAAGTTACACGGCGGGAGCAATCTGCACCTTCATACGGAACGATCCGGCACTGCCGGTATTTCCCGGCAACCGCAATCTGAGGATTGAAGACAACACGATCCGAAACTGCCCTTTGAGCGGAATCTTTCTGGCGGCGGCGGAAAATGTTCTCATCAAAGGAAACGAGCTGGTCAATACCGCATACCGAAACGATGCGCGCACCGGCAGACAATACGGAATAAGATGGGCCCCGAAACCAATCGGTTTTTTCGGCTCACGAAACATCCGCTGCGAAAACAATCAAATTCGGCAAGAAGCGGCACCGACTCTCTACGTGGATAATCTCAAGGGGAATGACGCCAACGACGGCTCCCGGGAGAAACCGCTCGCCTCGATCGAACGCGCCTGCAAGCTGGTTCAAACCAGTGGACGCATCGAAATCGTCAACACCGGCACCCCCTATTCGCTCCCCTACGACGGCCCGGGGAAGCCGCGCGGACTGCGGCTGCTTCGCGGCGGCACGGCGGAACAGCCGCTGGTGGTGGAAGGGAACGGCGCAGTGATCTCCGGTCTCGCGGTGATTCCGGCGGAGGCGTGGAAACGCGAGGCGGAGGGAATCTATTCGCTCCCCTTCGACCCGATGAGCAACCTCTTCCGCCGGGATATGAGCAAGAACTACTGGCTGCCGGGCACCCAGATCTGGTTCGTGGACGGGAAGGCCGCCCCGAACCTGCTCGACCGGGAATCGCTGGAGAAAACCCCCAACGGATTCTGGTGGAACAAGAAGGAACGCAAGGTGCTCTACCATCTCCCCGCCGGGAAACAGCTTGCCGATCTCAAGATCCAGCTTCCCGCCAACTACGGCTTCTACATCCACCGCAGTCACACGATCGTGCGCAACTTCACGATGATGTTCTCGTGGAACGACGGCTTCGACGCGGCGGAAACGCCGAAACATGCGATGTATGTCAACTGCCTCGCCTACAACAGCTGCGGTCAGGGGATGTCGATCCACGACGCGAGCGACGTCTACTACGAGGAGTGCGGCGCGGTGAACTGCGCGAGCTCCGCGGTCTGCAACGTCGGCCAGAGCAACGGCACCTATCAGCGGTGCGTGCTGATCGACAGCACCTTCGAGGCGGCGGTCTTTCTGAGCGACGACGCGTCGGCCCTCTTCGACGAGTGCCTGATCGCCGACCCGGAACCGGCAGAGCTGATCTGGCAGCATGGACGGTCGAAAATCCTGTTCAACAACTGCACGCTGATCGGCAACAGAAAAAACAATCTGGCGACGCTGAGCGCAGGCACGCTGACCTTCTTCGGTTGCACGATGCGGAACGGCACCGGATTCATCTCACTGGAATCGCGTTTCTCCACCGGTGCTCTGAGCGTGGAGAAATCGCTGTTGCGCGGCTTCGCCCGCTACTACGTGAAGCTACCCGATCAGCCGACGGCGCGGCGCATCCGGCTGGCCGGGAACCGTTACGCGCCGACGGCCGGCCACTGGTTCCGGGGGAAGCCGGAGGTGCCCGGCACCTCGCCGGAATTGACGAAACTTCAGCTGGACCGCAATTCGAAGACGGAAGAATTCCAGCTTACCGGCCGCAAGTCGAGCGAGAATCCCCATGCCGTCAACCGCCGTTCACAGCGGATCGGCTCCAAGTTGCCCGAATCGGTCTGGAAGATCTACGACCGCTTGAAACAATATGAGGCCACCCCGGCCGGAATCGTCAAAAAAGGAGCTGACGCCCGATGAAAAAATTCACGTTCGCAATTCTGTCTCTGCTGGCAGGAACCGTGCTGACTGCCGCGCAGTCGGAACTGCAAAAGGAGATCAACACGCAAATTTCCGCCGGGAAGAAGGTGATAAAGCTCACCCGACCGGAGTACCGCTCGGCAAAAACGATCGAATTGCGCAAACTTGACGGCGTCACCATCGACGGCAACGGCGCAAAGCTGGTGATGACCCGGCCGGTCCACGCACTCCGGCTGAACGGCTGCCGCAACACGACGGTGAAAAATCTGACGATCGATTACGATCCGCTTCCGTTCACGCAGGGGGTGATCACCGCGGTCTCCCCGGACTGTCGGCAGATCGAATTCGCCATCGACGAGGGCTATCCGGATCTGACCGCGGCGTATGCGGTGGGCCACCCGCACCTCTTCCAGAAGGATGGGAAGAGCTGGAAACTGGAGGCCGCCGACCTCTACGGCAAGACGGAGATCCTCGACGCCCGCCACGGCCGGTTCCGCGCCAACAAGCCGGAACCCGCCCTCGCGCCGGGGGACAAGCTGGCGCTGAACATGCGAAAGAACGGCGCGGTCTATCTGACCGCCTGCGGTCCGATCCGGTTTGAGGACCTCACCATCTACACCTGCCCGAGCCTCGGCTTCTGCAACCGCTTCAGCGAAGGCGGCGACGAGCTGGTCAATGTGAAGCTCACCCGCGGCCCCCGCCCGGAGGGGGCGAAGGCGGATCGTCTGCTCTCCACCTGTGCCGACGGGCTGAACTACGCCTACATCCGCCGCGGCCCGAAACTGGTGAACTGCGACTTCTCGTTCATGGGCGACGATTCGGTCAACCTCCACTCGGTGGCGCTGCCGGTGGTCCGGGTGCTGAACGGAACCACGTTCGACACGCTGCGCCCCTACAAGTCGGAAGGCTTCCCCCGGATCATCCGCCCCGGCGACAAACTCCGGCTGCTCGATCCCTCCGACTACTCGGTCATCGGGGAAGCGGTCATCGAGAGCTTCCGCCCGTCTCCGCGGAAATACGACCGGGAGACCTTGAAGAAATTCTACTTCAACCGCGGCGACGGCCTGCGGGACTGGACCGCCTACGAAGTCAAGCTCGCCCCGGGCGGAACGGCGGTCAAGGAGGGGCAGTTCTTCGACATTCCGGCGATCGGGGCGAACGGGTTTGAGATCCGGGACTCCTACTTTCACGATCACCGCGGCCGGGGGCTCCGGATCATGGCTTCCGACGGCGTGATCGAAAACAACCGGTTCGAGCGGATCAAACATGCGGCGATCACCGCCGGCGCCGAATACGGCTACTGGCGCGAAGCGGGCTGGGTGAAGAACATCCAAATCCGGAACAACGTGATCCGCGACGTCGGCCGCAACATGATGCTGCAGCCTGACTCCTACGCCAACGGAGCGATCAGCGTCTTTGCGCGGCTGGAGGATTACACCAGCCCCTTCAAGGGGAACCGGAACATCACGATCACCGGAAACAGCATCGAAAACTGTCCGGCGGCCGGAATCTTCCTCTTCGCCGCCGACGGGGTGAAGCTGCAGGACAACCGCCTGACCCGTACCGCATACGGCGATAAGACGCCCGGCGCCAACCTCGGCTTCTCGGGGCTGAAACCGGTCTGGATCGTCAACTCCGCCAACGTCACTTCGAAATAGATCCATTGCGGCCTGGACTGTGCACGGAGCACGGTCCAGCGCCGCTGAAAATGTCTTTACGACCAGGCCCACACCCTGTCAAGCACGGTCGTCTTGCGGGCACAAGCTCGGCCTGTATTCCCCCCGCAACCCGGCTTTCTCACGGGAACAAGCGCAGTCAGTATTTCCACCCGCAACCCGGCTTTCTCACGGGAACAAGCCCGGTCAGTATTTCCCTCCGCAACCCGGCTTTCTCACGGGAACAAGCGCGGTCAGCGCCGCGAGCGCATGTGAGAGAACTGCTTTGCGAAACGCAAAGCAGCAAGGAGCAATTGCGACGCAGTCGAACGGAGTCGAGCGAAGCCCCTCCGGCGACTGAGGAGTTGGCGGGCGAAGCCCGACAAGTAAGGCCCGCGAGGGCCGCGTGCGGATCAGTATCAACCGACTTTGGTCTTCTCACGGGCGGGGAGGTTCGGAGGGCGCCCGGCCCTCCGGCTCCCGCGACGAATCTTTCCTCGCAGAAGCCGAACATCCCGCCTCAATCCTGTTTCGCGCCCCACAGAAGTTTGATGATCACCAATAACGCTAATAGCGTTTCAAAAAAGACAACAGCTAGATATAAAAAACGATATAGAAAGTACTCCCGGCAAATAAAAACACTTGCCCACAACGAAAGAGAAAGAAAAAACGTCAAAATAAAGGAATATTTCCGCAACAGACGCACCACCCGGTTTGCTTCTTCCTGGTTTTGCAGAAGATAAAATACCGCGAGAGAAATGATTGCGTCAATAAGAAAATTCAATATGGGAGAGCGGTCTCCAATACAAACTGCACTTACTTTGTAAGCTCCGTTGATAAAACGAAAATGTTCCACGTGATCTTGTAAATATATTTCCCATATTGCCAGAGGTACGCCATAGGAACATGAGAAATCATACCCGAGAGGAAAACTGATCATATTTTTTGCAAAAACAGATGCCACCAGAATGTTTGCAGCCATGATAAAGGCCCAGCTATGAGCTTGTAAAGATCTCATTTGACATCACCATAACTGACACCGCCGTATCCATTTCAGAAGCAAGTATAATCCTGATTTTTCTCTTTTGCAAGCCTTCGCTGAACAAATTGCACGCATATTCCCAAGTTCTTCGCGGATGATGAAAGACGTACCGGGCAGAAAATCCAGCTTCTATGGTGCGCGAACAGGATGGAGGCGGGATGTCTGACTTGCCGTAGGAGAATGTTGCTCGCGGGAGCCGGAGGGCCGGACGCCCTCCGGACCTCCCCGCCCGTGAGAAGACCCAAGTCGGTTGATACTGATCCGCACGCGGCCCTCGCGGGCCTTACTTGTCGGGCTTCGCCCGCCAACTCCTCAATC
>NZ_DBEXAY010000156.1:0-29151 GCF_048170485.1 Victivallis sp.
TTTTTTGAGTAAAGGTCGTTTGTTCTGAAAAGCGAATTTCGCAAAAACCGAAAAATTCTCTGAGTCCAAAAGACGTTGTTATGAATTAGGCAAATAAGGTGACCGACCTTTTGATTTTGTGAACACATGTCCTTTGCAAGCATATTTTACTTTATTCGTTGATTACCAACATATTACTTTAATAAAAGATTCCCAAATGAATGTATGACAGAAAAAAATTGACGATCAAAGGTCGGTTTTCCGACGTGTGTTTCCGTCAAAAAATGCTCTCCAGACCAAAAGACCGGTCTTTTACTCCCCCGGAGAATTTACCGGGAGAAGGTCTGAAACACACCTTCATAAGAGAAAAGTGGAGATTCTCCGCTTTCGGTCAAAACGCGAGTTGAGCTCAAATTTACCCCCAAAACGAAAAAACCGACCAGAAGACCGGTCGGCGGAGAATTTTGAAAATGGTGGGCGGTACGAGACTCGAACTCATGACCTCTGCCGTGTGAAAGCAGCGCTCTAGCCAGCTGAGCTAACCGCCCGAAAAGCGATAAATTTAATATACCGCCGCTCTTCTGGTTTTTCAAGGGGATTTTTTTATTTTTCCTGCGAAAAAAATGAATTCCCGGTCGCTTCCTGCCGTTTTTTCCCCGGGGATGTGATGGCGGTGATCGCCGCCAGATAAAATACCCCCGGCTGTTTCAGAGGGTGCAGGCGGAGCGCCGAAACCATCGCCGGTTGCTCCAGACGCAGTTCCCACCAGTAGAGCGCCGCATCGGTGACCGGCTCATGCCAGGCGATCCGCCCGCAATCCGAACGCCACGGCAGGGAATAGCAGAGCGTCGTGTTCCCTGTCTCCCGGCCGACGACAAGCTCGTAGACTCTCTTGCCGCCTCCCGGCGAAAGCAGGTCAAGATCCAGCAGCGGACCGCGCACCGGCTTCTCCGCGCCGGAGAGAAGATAGAGCTCCGTACATTCGAGCCCGACGGGAATTTCCACCGGAGACGAATCCGGTTGAAGCGCCACGACCCGCTCGCCGAATGCAACCGGTACCCCCAGCAGCTCCCTCTCCCCCGCCAGCGCCTGGAACCGCCCCTGCTGGACGCAGTATTCCCGGAGCCCCCGGTTCCGGAGGTGGAAACGCGCCGCCGCTCCCAGCGGGACCGGACAGGCCCGGCCGCTCCAGTGAAACGGCTCCCCCAGATTCTTCGGAAACTGAATCGGCGGCTCGTCCGGTTCCGGCCGCAGAGTGTGCCGCAGATGCTCATACCCCTCCGGCGCCGCCAGCAGAAGCGAGGCGCCCGGTTCCAGCGTGACGGCCAGAACCTGCTGTTCCGGCTGGTGAATCCGCCCGGAATCGAGATCCCGCCAGCAGTTTGTCACCCCGGTCAGGCGCAACGTGCGGGGCGCGTCGGTGAAGTTGAAGAATCCGAGCCGGCTGCCCGCCGGTCCCGCATCCCCGAGGACGATGGCGGGAAGGGATCTCTGATTCCCGTTCCAGAGGTCGAGCGGCACGCAACGGCGGCAGCCGCCGTCGGCGAAGATTTTCGCCAGCAGAGTGCGGCGTTCCGGCTGCAGGGCGCTGAGTTTGTCCCCCGCGATCAGCGAGTCGCCGAAGAGGCGCACGAAATTGGCCCAGGTCTGCGACTCGGTGACGGTGAAGGTGCTCTTTTTCCCGGCGGCGGCGGCGACATCCCCCTCTTCGTCCTCCGGCGTCCGCAGAACGATGTAATCGCTGTCGCAGTTCCAGACCTTCCCCTGCAGGAAGGCTCCGGCCAGGCAGCTGCCGCAGGAGTTGTGCATCCATTGCCGGTGCGGTGAGATGTCCGAGCCGGAACGCATGCCGTCCACCTGGTTGTAGCAGCCGGGGAAGGCGGCGCTGCAGCCGAGCAGATAGGCGTCGCCGATGACCTCGTGAATGATGTCGAAACAGCGCTGGAACCGCTCCGGTGCAGTGATGGGGCGGGCGCTCAGGCCGGGCGTCATGCCGCGGGCCAGAAAGTCCAGCTTGAAATAGGCGATTTGCCAGCGGTGACGCATTTCGGTGAGCACGGCGCGCCACCAGTCGCACACCGCGGGTTGCGAGTAATCCAGCAGATAGAGCGGCACGCCGCTGGCCATCTGCAGCGGATTGCCCCCCGGATCGCGCAGAAACCAGTCGGCGTGTTCGCGCAGAAGCCTCGAGTCGCGGTGGGCCAGAAAGGGGGCGACCCAGAGCCCCGGAACTCCGCCGCTGCGCAGAACCTCGTCGGAAAAGGCGGCGATTCCGCCCGGGAACCGTTCCGGATCCGCCTCCAGCCAGTCTCCCCAGATGCAATAGCCGTCGTCCAGCTGGATCAGCGGGTGCTCCGGAACGTAGCGCCGGATTTCACGGTTGTTCTCGCGGATGGCGTCGGCGTGGATGGTGGTGCAGTAGTAATCCCAGCTCCCCCAGCCGCGCCAGCCGGCCGGACGGCGCGGGCGCCCGGAGCGGGCGGCGATCCGCTCCGCATAGAGCTCCAGCAGAGTCTGCCAGTTGTCGTGCTCCAGAATGACCACTTCGTCAAGTTCCACCGCCTCGCCCGGCAGAAGCTGTCTGCCGTCGCCGGAAAATTCCACCGTCAGAATCCCTGCTCCGTTCAGCAGGAGCCGGCCGGGAAAATGGCGGCGCTCCAGAAATCCGGCGAGGCGATAGCACCGTTCCGCCGGCCGGACCAGCAGAAAGTCGGTCGCCGCGATTTCTCCCGGCAGATATTCGAGGTCGTAACGGACAATTTTCCCGCCCATCGTGCCGGGCCCGGTCAGAACCCGGCCTTTCCCGGCCGCCAGGGCCAGGCGGCAGCCGAAGCGGTCCGGCTCCAGCGGTGCGTCACCGGGGTTGCGCAACCGGCCGCCGATGCTCCCGTCACGGTCCGGACCAAGTTCAAGGACGCCGCCCGCGGCGTCTTCGCAGAGTTGGAGTGTGGAGAAGTTCATAATGCCTCTGAAACAGTTGTGAAGGGGATGAATGGTTCAGGACGCAAATCGCATCCTTCCTGCCGCGGCCGTCGGCGGTCTCAAAGCTCCTCCCGGTGAAAGCGGAATTCGACGCGCCTCAACTCTTCCTGCAGTCTTCCGCCGGCGACGCCGGGGGCGGAACTCCCCGCGTCCGCCGCGAGGGCCGCCGCGGTTCCGGCGATTTCGCCGCTCATCGCCGCCACCGGAATCACCCGGGTGAGTTCGCAGGTTTCCCCGGTGACGGAGATGCAGCGCCCGGCGGCCCAGACATTCTCCAGTTCTGCCGGAAGCAGAACCCGGTACGGCAGTTCATGGACCGGCCCGGGGGTGATCCAGTTGCCGAAAAGCCCCACGGAGTCGTCAAATTGTTCGCCGGAGAGTTCCGGGGTGAGGAGCAGACGGCCGCGGATGGAGAAGGTCCGCCGGAAGTTCGCCAGCGTCGGCACCAGCAAGGGAAAACAGTCGTCGCGGGTGCGCCCCTCCGCGTAGAGTTTCCGGTACCGGTTCCGCAGCTCCCGGCGGCTCTCCCGGATCATCCGGCTCACCGATTCGCCGGAAATTCCCCGGAATCTCCCCTCCGGCACCGTCCGGTTGATGACGACCTGTTTCAGATGATCGGCCAGATTGCGGGGCGACCGCTGCGCCGTGGCGTCGTATTCGATCGCCCAGCTCGAGAGCTGGTTCTCTTCGGAGAAGCATTCTCCCCCGGCGCGCCGCACCAGATCGGCGTCTCCGGTCGCGTCGATGAAATAGTCCGCCTCCAGCGTGAGCCGGCCGGATTTGTTCTCCACTTCGACCGCGGTGACCTGGCCGCCGGTGCGCCGGACGCCGGCCAGCAGCGTGTCGAACCAGACGGAGACCCCCGCTTCCTCCAGCAGTTCATCCAGCGCGAGCACCATCGAGGCCGGGCTGAAGATGGTGTAGAGCCGGTCGTTCAGCGGCTTGGGGCCGGGCGCCTGCCAGTGTTCCGGAATCTCCCCCGGGCCGTAGGCGTGCGCCGCCGTCAGCAGCTCCCGGGCAAGGCCGAACGAGACCTGTCTGCCGCAGCCGTCGCAGATCGGCAGATAGACGTAGATGAGCCCGGCGGTCGCGAGGCCGCCCGGCCAGACGCTTTTTTCCAGCAGCGCGACGGATTTCCCCCGCCGTGCCGCGGCCAGGGCGGCGGAGCATCCGGCGATGCCGCCGCCGGCGACAATCAGATCAAAGGAACGCATTGAAACTCTCTCCTGCCGGCCGCGATGCTCCTCCTCGCTCCACCCGGCGGAGAGGAAGGATGACGGCCGTTTTTTTTCATCGTCGCCGGGACCGCCCCGACGGCGGAACTGCTTCAATCCCGGAGGATCACCTGCGGCGCGATCACGAACTTCCCCGAACTCTCCTCGCGGAAACTGGCGAGGAGCCGGTCGGCAATCCGCGGAACGTCGTGCGAAACCGAGGAGATGGGGAAGGGATAGGTGGAGACGGCGCGGGTCTCGTTGAATCCGGAGATCAGAACATCCCGGCCGACCACTCTGCCGTGATCCAGCAGACACTTCGCCCCGCCCAGCGCGAAGTAGTCGCTGTGGTAAAAGATCGCGTCGGTCTCCGGCGTACGGGCGAGAAGTTCGGCGGTTTTCCGGTAGCCGGTGTCGAAGGCCTGCTGCACGTAATTGCCCTCCTCCGCCCGGTGGAGGGTGCGGAAGGCGGTCACTTCGGGGCTCTCTGCGTCGATCTTCCGCCCGAAAAATCGGCTGAGCGCGGAACAGCGGCAGATCTCCGGCTCGATCACGGCCCGGATGCAGGAGCGGCCGCGGCGGCGGAAATGCTCCAGCAGCTGCAGCATGCCGCTCTCCACGTCGACGTGAATGTCGTTTTCGTAGCCGGATTCATAGCCGGTGATGGTGACCTGCCGCTCCCGCGCCAGTTCGGCGAGTTTCCGGTTGTCGAAGACCGGACCGATCAGAATCAGCTGTTCGACGCCCCGCTGAATCAGGTTGTCGAGAACGGCGGGGCGCGCCTCCCGGTCCTGCGGCATCGGGGCGATGCAGACCGCGTAGCCCATGTCGCTCAACCGGGTGCAGAGCAGGCGTTCCAGCTCCTGAATGTACTCATCCCGGATGGTGGCGGGCGCTCCGAGGACGATGGCCGCCATGCAGGTCGGCAGGCCGTGCATGAGCCGGTAGCCGAAATTGGGCTGGTACCCCATCTCCTTCGCCCGCCGGCGGACGAGCGCCCGGGTCGCCTGAGAGCTGTAGTTCGATTCGCGCCGGTTCAGAATCTGTGAGACGGTGGCCGCGGAAACTCCACAGCTCTTCGCCACATCCCGAATGGTCACCCGTTTGACTTGCTTCAACATGGATCCGTTCCATACAAACATGTTTATATATTAATTATTATACCGGGTTTTCCGGCAAAAGCAAGGGGAATTCTGAAAAAAGCGTTCATTTCTCCCTGCCGTCTGCCGGGCGGGGCGCCGTCTGCCGGGAGAAATTCCGCAGAGGGAACGTGCGTTACAATCGTTGTTGCGGTTGAAAATCAACGGTTACGGTGATATATTTTCCCGATACTCATTTTTGTAAATCTTACAGGAGAAGGGCGGTGGTCATGAGCAGCGAAGCCAGACGTTGGGCGATCCGGGATATTGCGGCCGACCCGGTGCCGGCCGCGGGAGAGGGATTCCCCGCCGGGCAGCCGGATGAACTCTACGGAGACGAGGTGTTCAACCTCGCGTCGATGAAGGAGTACCTGCCGAGCGAAGTATTCGCCAAACTGCTGCGCACCGTGCTGGAGCGCGCTCCGCTCGATCCGGAGATCGCCGGCGAGGTCGCCCACGCGATGAAGGAGTGGGCGATTCACAAGGGCGCCACCCACTACACCCACTGGTTCCAGCCGCTCACCGGCGCGACGGCGGAGAAGCACGACGCCTTCCTCGAACCAGACGGCAACGGCGGCGTCATCATGAAGTTTTCGGGGAAAAATCTGGTGGTCGGCGAATCGGACGCCTCCAGCTTCCCCTCCGGCGGTTTGCGTTCCACCTTCGAGGCGCGCGGCTACACCGCCTGGGATCCCACCAGCCCCGCCTTCATCAAGCGGACCGCCTCCGGGGCGACGCTCTGCATCCCCACCGCCTTCTGCAGCTACACCGGCGAAGCGCTCGACAAGAAGACGCCGCTCCTGCGCTCGATCCACGCCCTTTCGCGGCAGATCGAACGGATGCTCCGGGTCTTCGACGTGAAGGAGGGCGGCACGCCGGAGATCACCCTCGGCGCTGAGCAGGAGTACTTCCTGATCGACCGGCGGCTCTACCTCTGCCGCCCCGACCTGATTCAGACCGGGCGGACGCTGTTCGGCGCGCCGCCGCCGAAGCATCAGCAGCTCGACGACCACTACTACGGTGCGATCAAGCCGCGGGTGCTGGCCTTCATGACCGATGTGGACCGGACGCTCTGGAAGCTGGGCATTCCGGCGAAGACCCGCCACAACGAGGCGGCTCCGGCGCAGTTCGAAATCGCTTCGGTCTTCGAGGAGCTGAACCTCGCCAGCGACCACAACATGATCACGATGGATGTATTGCGCGAAGCGGCCGACCGGCACGGGTTCGTCTGCCTGATGCACGAAAAGCCGTTCGAGGGGGTCAACGGATCGGGCAAGCACAACAACTGGTCGTTCGGCACCAACCGGATCAATCTGCTCAGCCCCGGCCGGGATCCCATCCGCAACGCGATGTTCCTGACCGCGATCGCGGCGGTCATCATGGGGATCGACCGCCACGGGGAACTGCTCCGGATGGCGACGGCGAATTCGGGCAACAGCTACCGGCTCGGAGCGAACGAGGCGCCGCCGCCGGTGATTTCGATCTATCTCGGCGAGCAGCTCACTTCGGTGATCGACGAGATCGAGTTCGGCGAATCCGGCGAAAGCTCCGGCAAACACCGCCCGATGCAGCTCTGCGTCGACACGCTCCCGCCGCTGCCGCAGGACGCGACCGACCGCAACCGCACCAGTCCGTTCGCCTATACCGGGAACAAGTTTGAATTCCGCTCGCCCGGTTCGAGCCAGTCCTGCGCCGGGCCGAACGTGGTGCTCAACACCGTGGTGGCGGAGGCGCTCGACGAGATCCTGACGGAGCTTGAGGCGCTCCCGCGGGAGAGCTTCCACGTCGGGCTGCAGTCGGTGCTCCGCCGGGTGATTCACGAGCATCGGCGGATTGTCTTCAACGGCGACAACTACTCCGCCGACTGGCTGGCCGAAGCGAAAAAGCGGGGACTGCCGATTCTGCGCACGGTTCCGGAGGCGCTGGCGGTGCTGACGGAGGAGAAAAACATCCGCCTCTTCGAAAAATACGGGGTGTTCACCGAGAGCGAACTGCGCTCCCGCTACGAGGTTTACCTCGGAGAGTACCGGACGCGGACCCGGATTGAAGGGGAGCTGGCGCTGACCATGTCCCGCACGCTGATCAATCCGGCGGTGATGAAGTATCTGGCGACCGTCGGCCGCGCGGTTGATGCGCTCGCCGAGAACCCGGCACTCGATGAACTGCGCCGGAACGCTTCGACGATCGGAGAGCTTTACACCAAGCTCGCTTCGGCCGAGCGGATGCTCGAATCGACCCTGCCCGGAGACAATCCGGAGGCGATCCGCGGCGCGCTTGCCGAACTGCGCCGTCTGGTCGACCGGCTGGAGAAACTGGTCGACGACGAACTCTGGCCGTTGCCGAAGTACCGCGAACTGCTCTTCATCTACTGATCGATTCAGGAGATGATGTGGCGGGGGCTGGTGTTCTCCATCAGCGTCGTCACCGCCCAGACCAGCGCATCCAGCCGGTCGGGGCTGTCGCTGCTCTCCGGCCGGAAGGTGGTCATCTGCTCCTCCAGAACGGGGAAGCGGCCCAGGTGGTGGACCCGCCGCTGTTCGTAGAGCGCGGCCACCGGTTCGGCGCGTTCGATCTTGCCGCGCATCGCCCGCACCGCCCGGAAACTCACGTCGGCGTCGACGGAACGCAATACCGTTTCGATGAGTTCGCCGCCGTTGTTCACCTCGCCCGCCACGCGGTCGGCGCGGAAGCGGTGGTATTCGGCGATGACCCGGCGGGCCCATTCCGTCGGACGGCCCGCCATGCTCGCGTCGGAGAGGACGTAGAAGTGGCGGTTCCGGTCTCTGCCGACGGTGACGATGCCGGTCTCGTCCGCTTCGCTTCCGGAGCTTACCGCCGGGTCGACGCCGACGACGATCCGTTCGAACTCCTCGGGGAGCCGGTCCGTCCGGTCACGCTCGATCATCTCCGGCGTCCAGAGGGCGCCGGAAAAATCGTCGAGCCAGCGCCCCTCTAAGAAGCGTTGTTTCTGCCGTTCGGAGAGGCCGGCCAGCGTCTCCTCCAGATATCCCTCCGGAAGGTTTGCGCGGTTCTCCGCCGGATTGAGCTGCATGGAGGCGTAGTTCTGCGGGAAGGGGAGCGCAAGTCCGCTTACCGGGTCCCGTTTCTCCACGAAAAGTTTGTAGCTCCAGTGGGATTTCCCGGAGGGGTTGCAGTCGAAGTAGGCCCGGTTCCGCAGCGGCGTGCGCTGCGCCAGCCGGGTCAGTACCGTGTTGACCGCGTCGAAACTGATTTCGGAACATTCGTTGAAGTAGATGGTGGCGAACTCCTTGCCGAGGATCTTATCCACCCGCTCCTCGCCGTCCACGCCGCCGAACCAGATCTCCGAATGGTTCGGCAGGCGGACGAACTGATCCTGTCGCGACTCCTTGAACTTCAGGCCGGGGAAGGCGAGTTTCGCCACCTTGGGCAGCGTGTCGAGCAGCACCGACTGGCGCACGCTGTTGCCGTGCAGCCGCAGAATCGCGTGCCGGCTGCCGGCTGCGCGCAGCGCCCGCACCAGGACGGCGTACACCAGGATGAAGGTCTTGCCCGAACGGGAGCCGCCGAACAGCAGGACGTAACGGCTCGGACTGGTGAGCAGGCGGAGCGCTTTCCGTTGCGCCGGCGTTTTCTGGAACAGTTGTGCCATGGTATTCTTCCGATGAAACCGGGTCAGTGGTTGTCCCAGTAGCTGCTGTTCCAGCGGAAATTGCCGGGCGCGAGCTGATAGGTCCGGTTGATCCGGGTGTAGAGTTTGCCGGAGTCGTCGCGCGTTTCGGAGCAGGTCTGCCGCACCTTGAGGTAGGAGCCGGAGCGGCCGCAGACACTGCCGGAGTAGACGCGCCCCTCGATCCAGCCGGCCAGATCGGAGAGGGCGTTGTCCGCTCCGCCGGCGCGGTAGGTGGAGAGGGTGATGAGCAGCGTCCGGAGCGTCGATTCGATCATGTTGCGGTCGAGCGGCGACGAGGCGGCGAAGGGGCAGCTCTCCCCCGCCTCCCAGTCGGGAATCTCCTGATAGCTGCCGTCGGCGGCCATATGGTAGCCGGCCATTTCGGCGTTGACGTGAAATTCGGCGACGTCGACCGAGACGTCTTCGCGGCCGGAGAGGTTGGAGCGGTCGCTGGCGTTGTAGTGTTCGAACAATCCCGGATTGTTGCGGTGGCACGCTTCGACCTCCACCTCGTATTCGATGTCGGAACGCCGTCTGGGGGTGACCCGGGTGATGATGCAGTTCTCCTCCGCCCAGCCGTCGGGAGAGCTACCGGTCAGCAGCCGGAACGAGGCGATGTCGTCCGCGTGCACCTGATAGAGGGCGTTCCAGACGATTTCGCGGCGGACGGAGCCGAGCCGGGAGAAGCTGTGAAACTCCTCGCGGCGGACCGCTTCCAGCAGATGGGTGAAGATTTCGCGGGCGACGAGGGTGATTTCGAAGCCGATTCTGCCGCCGGCGGAGACGGTGCGGGAGTCGAGGTAGAAATTCTCTCCCGCCCACTCCGCGGGGGAGAGAAGCGGATGGGCGGCGAGGAACTCTTCGCAGTTTTCCGTGCCGGCGAACCACTTCACACTGCTCTGTCGGGTGCCGTCGGGCTTCTCCTCGGTGGAGACGCCGCCGAGCTGGAGCGTGGAGATTTCGCGGGCGGTGACGGTGCAGTCAACCGTGCCGTCGGCGTGTTCCTGCCGCTCGTTCGATTCGCAGACGAATGCGCCGCCTTCCCAGTCGAGCAGCTGGCCGGGTTCGGGAAGAAGCGCGGTGTCTCCGGCGAGTGTCCGCCACTTCCGGCTCCGGGTGAGGACTCCTTCGCTGGAACGCTTTTCCACACACTCCCCGACCGCTTCGGCCGAGGCGCGCCCGGCTCCGGTGAAGGTGACGCGGCAGAGGCCGCGGCGAACCGGCTGAAAGGCGAGCGCGGTGACAAAAAGGCTGTCCGACCAGGTGAACTCCGCGCCGTCGTCGGAGGGAAGGCGGAAGGGATCGCCGACGGCGCCCGCCCAGAGACGGGCTTCGGCGAGCAGAGCTTCCACCCCGGTTCCGGCGGTGTCGGATGCGACATCCCAGCTGTTTTGAATGGAGAGGAATCCGGCGGCGTCGATCTGCAGGACGGCGTGGCTGTAACTGGTGACTTTCATGGCGTTTCTCCTTCGAGTTGGCTGTTTCTCAAAGGAAAAATGTCAAACCCGGGGAGAAATCGCCGTCCCCTCTGCCGCGGTCAGTATTCGATCAGCATCGCGGTTTCATCGCAGCAGCTGTGCTTCGGGCATTTGGCGCAGTCGCTCCAGATCTTCTCCGGGAAGAGCTCCCGGTTCACCGTCCGGAACCCCAGCGCGCGGAAGAACTCCACCTGATAGGTCAGCGTGAAGAGCCGCCAGGAGCTGCGCCGGATCTTCAGCCCGGCGATGATCGCCTCCACCATCGCCCGGCCGACCCCCTTGCCCTGAAAGCCCGGTTCCACCACCAGGGAACGGACCTCCAGCAGGTCGTTGCCGAAGTCGCGCACCGCGGCGCAGCCGCGCACCGTCCCGTCGATCTCCGCCACGACGAAGTTGCCAAGGTAGAAGCGGATATCCTCCTTGCTCCGCCGCAGTACGACGCCGCGGTCGGCATAGATTTCGAGCAGCCGGAAGATGGCGTCAATGTCCCCTTCCGCCGCTTCGCGGACCGTCAGAAGATTCTTCACTGTTTCGCCTCTTCCTCCGCCGCCCCGGCACCGGATTCGGGCGCGGTTTCCGCAAAACGGCCCATCGCCCGGAACTTCGCGTAGCGCTGTTCGCGCAGTTTGCTCCCGGAGAGTTTGCGCAGTTCGCAGAGGTGGCGCGCCAGCACGTCGCCGAGCAGTTCCGCGGCTTTGGCGTAGTCCCGCTGGGCGCCGCCGAACGGCTCCGGAATGATCTCGTCGGCGATTCCCAGCTCCAGCAGTTTCTCCGCCGTGAGCTGCAGAGCGTCCGCCGCCTGCGGCGCATGTTTGCGGTCCTTCCAGAGGATCGCCGCGCACCCTTCCGGCGTGATCACCGAGTAGTAGGCGTTCTCCATGATGAGGATGCGGTTGCCGACGCCGATGCCGATCGCACCGCCGGAGCCGCCTTCGCCGATGACGATGGCGATGACCGGAACCCGCAGGCTGAACATGTCGCGCAGATTGACCGCGATCGCTTCGGCGATGTGGCGCTCTTCGCTGGAGATGCCCGGGAAGGCTCCCGGCGTGTCGATGAAGGTGATGATCGGCACCTCCGCTTTTTCCGCCAGCTGCATCAGCCGCATCGCCTTGCGGTACCCTTCCGGACTCGGCCAGCCGAAGTTGCGGTAGACGTTGGACTTCATGTCACGCCCCTTCTGGGTGCCGATCACCATGACCGGTTTGCCGCGGAACCTGGCGAAGCCGCCGACGATCGCCTTGTCGTCGCGGAAGCGCCGGTCGCCGGAGAGTTCGATGAAGTTGGTGAAAAGGTGTTCGATGTAGTCGAGCGTGTAGGGGCGCTCCGGATGGCGCGCCAGCTGCACCCGCTGCCACGGGGTGAGCGAGGTGTAGATCTCCTTGATCATCTCGTTCAGCCGCACGGTCAGCGCATCGATCTGTTCGGAGACGTCGATCGAGTTGTGTTCCGAAAAGTTTTTCAGCTCCTCGATTTTCTTTTTGAGTTCGATGACCGGCTTTTCAAATTCCAGATGAAATTCGGGCATGGTTTCAATGGCTCCTCATATGGGATGAACGTTTCTTTCTCATTCGGTAATCTCAACCGGGGTCCGCCCCGGAACAAGGATGTAAAGAAGTTCCACATCGGCGTTGCGCATCCGGATGCAGCCGTTGCTGAGCGACTTTGTCACGCTCGACTCATCCGGCGTGCCGTGAATGCCGTATCCGAGCAGCGGTTTCCCGGGGGTGCTCGCCGGCGCAAGTTTGAGGAAGTAGTCGCCGAGCATGTTTTCCGGATCGCCGTAGGGGATGATGCCGCCGTTCGGCGTGTACCAGGCCGGGTGTTTCAGCCGCCCGGAGATGACGAAGTTCGCGGTGGGGGTCTTCCCCAGCCGCCCGATGCCGACGTCGAAGACCGCGAAGAGCTGTTCCGGATGGGCCGGGTTGCAGTTGTACAGCTTCAGCAGCCGGGCCGCCTTTTCCACCCGGATCCGCCACGGCCCCGGGTAGAGGACCAGCTTCTGGTTGAGGAAGAGCGTGTTCTCCTCCGGCCGGATCCGGTTGCCCCGCTTGATCGCTTCGATGGTGGTTTTCGACCGGGAGGCCACCCGGCTGAAGCTGTCGCCGGGGCGGGCGCGATAGGTGACCGTGTAGTCCTTCCGCTCGACGCCGTTCTCCCAGGCGGCGAGGTTGGCGCGGGTGAGCAGCGCGGCCGCCTCCCGCCACGCGGCGGAATTCTCGGTCAGCGCCGGGTCGGCGATGAGTTGCTGCGCCCGGTTGAGCGCTTCGGAGTAGTTCCCGGCGGAAAGCGCCTCCCGCACTGCGGCGATCTCCGCGCTCTTGTCGACCGGCGCGGCGTTCGGCACCACGACGGGGCCGTCCTGCACCGGGTCGCCGATCCACGGTTTCCCCTTTTCCGGCTCCACCGTCGGGACCAGGTTGGCCGGCGGAGTGGCCGGGTTCAAGGGGGTGTCCTCAGGGGTATTTGCCGGTTCCTCTTTCGTCTGCGGGACCGGTTGCGGGTCATCTGCGGGCGGGGCGGGTTCGCCCTCCTCCGGTGCGCGGCCGTCGAGGATTTCCAGACTGGTGCCGGGGCCGGGTGTGAGCGGCAGTGGCGTCTCCCGTTCCGGAGCCGGAATTCCCTCCTCCTGCGGCAGATCCGACTCTTCGCCGGTCTCCGCCGGTGCCGGTTGAACGGTCTCCTCCTGCGGAGCGCTCTCCTGCGGCCGGAGCCAGTAGATCAGCCCGGCGGTGACTCCGGCGATGACGAGAAAGATCAGAAGCAGGCGCAGACGTTTCCCCCACACACCACCCTCCGGCGGCAGCGGTTCATTGTCGAACTCGTAATTGTTCCAGTCCATCGGCGGTCCGTCTCCCTGCTTCCCGGCCCTTCCGGGTATCATGCACCGCTATAATATATTGCCGTTTTATGAAAAATCAATCTCGGACCCCGCTTCGCGGATTTGAAAAAAGCGGCACGTTGCGGTATATTCTGTATTTACGGTAAAATTCCCAGTCCGCCCACAGGAGAGGGCGGTGAATCATATCAACCAGGAACAGATTATGAAACAGCAGACGACAACACTTATGAAGGGCAGCGAAATCACCATCAAATGTCTGGAACTTCTCGGTGTCGAAGTCGTATTTGCCTATCCGGGCGGTCAGGCGATTGAACTGCATCAGGCGCTGAGCCACTCGTCGCTGCGGGTGATCCTGCCCCGGCACGAGCAGGGCGGAGCGTTCGCCGCCGGCGGGTATGCCCGCGCGTCCGGCCGGGTCGGCGTTTGCATGGCGACCAGCGGCCCCGGCGCGACCAACCTCGTCTCCGGCATCGCCGACGCCTACATGGATTCGATCCCGACGGTCTTCATCACCGGGCAGGTCTCCAGTTCGATGATCGGCAAAAACGTCTTCCAGGAGACCGACATCATCGGCGTCACCCGACCGATTGTCAAGCACAGTTTTCTGGTGCTCGACGCGAACGACATCCCCCGGGTGATGCGCGAGGCGTTTCTGATCGCCTCCAGCGGGCGGCCGGGGCCGGTGGTGGTGGATATTCCGAAGAACGTTCAGCAGCAGCGGGTCGTGCCCGACTTCGATGCGCCGGTCGCGCTCAAGTGCTACCACCCGGAACCGAAGCTGGATCCGGCCGCGGTGCCGCAGATCAAGAAGATGATCGCCGCCAGCCGCCGCCCCTGCATCTACGCCGGCGGCGGAATCATCAGTGCGGAGGCTTCCGCGGAGCTGGTCCGGTTCGCCGAGGGGTACCACATTCCGGTGGTGACCACGCTGATGGGAATCGGCGCGATTCCGGACGATCACCCGCTCTCGCTGCGCTGGCTCGGCATGCACGGCACCGTCTACGCCAACTACGCGGCCAACGAGTGCGACCTTCTGATCGCGCTCGGCGCCCGCTTTGACGACCGCGTGACCGGGAATCCGAAGTCGTTCGCCGTCGGGGCGAAGATCATTCACGTCGACATCGACGACTCCGAAATCAACAAGAACAAAGCCGCCGATCTGGGCGTTGTCGCCAACGTGAAGGAGGTGCTCGCCGCGCTCAATGAATCGCCGGAGCCGCAGGAGTATGCGGAGTGGTTTGCCCGCATTGCCGAGTGGAAGCGCAAGTATCCGATGCATTACCGGGAGAAGCCGGACCGTCTGCAGCCGCAGTATGTCATCGAGACGCTGTCGAAGCTGACGAACGGCGAAGCGGTGATCGTGCCCGGTGTCGGCCAGCACCAGATGTGGGCGGCGCAGTTCTACAACTACCGCCATCCGCGCCAGCTGCTGACCTCCGGCGGACTCGGCGCCATGGGGTTCGGTCTGCCGGCCGCGATGGGCGCGAAGGTGGCCTGTCCGGAGAAGACGGTGATCAACATCGACGGCGACGGGAGCTTCCAGATGAACATTCAGGAGCTCGGCACCCTCTTCGTCGAAGAGATTCCGGTCAAGATGATCGTGCTGGACAATCAGCACCTCGGCATGGTCGCCCAGTGGGAGGACCGCTTCTACAACCACAACCGCGGCAACACCGTGCTCGGCCGCTGCAAGGGCAGCAACGGGTACCCGGATGCGCCGTGCGGGGAGTGCAGCGGGGAGTGCGCCGCCGTTTCGCCGTTCTATCCGGACTTCGTCGCCATCGCCGGCGGGTACGCGGTTCCCGGGAAGCATGTCTTCACCCGGGAGGAGCTGATTCCGGCGCTGGAGGAGATGCTTGCGGCCGAGGGGCCCTATCTGCTCGACGTTCACACCGGGTATGACGAACACGTTCTGCCGATGATTCCGCCGGGCGGCGACTACACCGCCATCATCATGGAGTGAGGCCGGTTCCGGCAGATCCTGCAATGGAGAGCGAGAAGCGGAAAATGACAGCAGCCAACACATCCGGCGCGAAGAAGGTTCCGGTGAGGAACATCGCCAATGTGCGCAGCGACCGGGAGAAGTTTCTGCGCGCACTGTTCGTGCTGCTGCTTCTGCTGGGGGCGGCGGGCATCGCCTTTTTCGGCATCTACGGCGCCCGGCGTTTCCTCTTCTCCGGCAACGACCGTTTCCGCCTGCGGGAGATCGAGGTGCGCTCCGGCGGTTACTGGCAGGACAAGGCGCCGCAGCTTGCGGCGCGGATCGGCGTCCACCCGGGCGACAATCTCTTTCTGCTGGATCCCGGGGAACTGCGCCGTCGTCTGCTCGCCATTCCGGGGGTGGAGAACAGCGAGGTGTTCCGGATTCTGCCGGACACGCTCCGCCTGCGGGTGATTGAACGGGTGCCGCGCGCGGTGCTCTCCAATCCCCGTTCCGAATGGGTGGTCGATGAGACCGGCGCGGTGATTCCCCGGCTCGAATCGATGAGCGCCACGGTGCCGCTGCCGGTGATTCTCGGCATCTCCACCACGGGGGTGAAGGCGGGCATGGTGCTTGAATCGCTCCGGCCGGCGCTGGAGCTCATCATGCTGACGGTGCGGAGTTTCCCGGACATCTCGATCATCGCGGTGAATGTCCGCAACCCGGAGCGGCTCGAATTTTTCATGCGCTTCCGGGGGCAGAAGAGCTGCAGGGTGATTCTGCCGGTGCGCCATCAGAACTTCACCTATCTTTTGAGCGCGCTCCAGAGCGCGATCATCTACGCCGAGCGGCAGGGGGATACCCGCGGCACCTTCGACCTCTCGTTCGGGCGGAACGTCATCATCCGCTGACCGGAATCCGGGCCGCGCTCCGGACGGAAGGCGGCGGATTCCTGCTTGCTTTTACTCCAGCGCCTTGAGCCGTTCCTTGAGGAGCTTCTGAATGTACTCCTCGCCGTAGAGCGAACGCATGAGTTCGATGTTGAATTCGTAGAAGAGCTCCGCGTCGGGGCGGGTGATCATCGGCCCGAAGGAGAGCTCGACCATCGTCTTGCGCTTGATCTGGTCGTGCTCGTAGCCGGAGAGGTAGCGGATCAGACTGCGCGGCGAAAGTTCGGTGAACTTCTTCTGGCTGAACTCCTCGGTGTAGTCGGCCGAGATGATGGAGATCAGATTCTTCGCGGTGCGCTTGACGCCGAAGCCGGAGAGAAAATCCTCGACCATCTCCATGCAGCGGACCTCGTCGAACACCGGGAAGGAGACCTTCCGCCCGCGCGACAGGATGTTGGCCGGGAATTCGTAGTTGGCCGAAAGCACCGGCATGACGTTTTCCGGCAGCGAGAAGGCGCCGCCGACGTTGGTGCGGAACTGATACCAGTCGGTGTGGCGCGGATCGATGTCGTCGAAAAAGAGGACGAAACGGTGGTCCGGCCGGGCGGCGAGCGGTTCGACCAGGTCGCACCAGCCCCGCTCCAGCGCCTCCGGTTCGGGCAGGATCAGCACGAGGCCGGGCTCCGCCAGCACGTGGGAGACGGTCAGGCTGGTCTTGCCGTGCCCCGGCAGACTGTTGACCAGAAGCGGCAGATTGGTCTTGCCTGCGGCGAATTTCCGGAAGTGGTCGCGGAAGGCGCTCCGCACGCCCGGATAGCCGAAGAAACGGTCGAGCGGCTTGGCGGAATCCACCTCCGCCGGGAGAAATTTCCCGCCGATGAAGCGGAAGACCCGGTGGCGGCGGAAGCGGTCGCACTCCGCCAGCAATGCGGCAAGCTCCCCGGGCGAATCGGGCACCGGCGCCGTGAAGAGTTCCAGGGCGGCGGGCAGAGTACGGGCCCGTTCCGCCGCGTCGAGCGACGGCGCGGCGAGAGCGACCGCACGGAGCAGATCTGCCGCCTTTTCCAGCAGGAACGACGCCGTCGGCCCCGGCGTTTCCGCCGTCAGCTCTCCGGGCAGCACCCGGTGTTCGATGAACGCCTCGAAGAGCAGGGCCCGCAACCGGGCATCGAGCGACGGCGCGCCGCCTTCGCGAAGCAGTGCGTTGAAGTAGTCCGACGGGGCCGCTTCGCCGGGAATCCGCTCCTGTCCCGCCGCGAGCCGGCCCAGCAGGCCGCGGAGCCGGCGGAGGACGATCTCCTCCGGGGGGACCATCTTCCCCGCGGCGTCGGGGCGGGAGAAGAAGAGGTCGAATGCATCGACGCCGGCTCTCAGACGATCGGCCGTTCCGGAATCTCTCACCGTATCACCCCTCCAGCAGTGTGCGGTCGATCTTCACCACCACCTTGATGACCGAATCGGCCGGGTCGCCGTTGCCGGGCAGGTGCCCCTCTTCCGGGAAGAAGAGGGCGAAGTTGCCCGGTTCGAGCGGAAGTGCCACCGAACCGGTTTCGTCGAGGTGGTAGAAGGCGATGTCGCGGACCGCGTCGTACTCCGCCGTCACCGGCAGGCCGTCCACCGGCCGGTAGACGATGGTTTCGCGCCCGGCAAGCAGCAGCTGGATGTCGACGTAGTTGCGGTGGATCTCCAGCTTTTCCGGCCGGACCGGGTGAAGGTTGTAGGTCTGCACCATCGCGTAGAGCCGGTCGCCGTCGATCTCGTAGCGTCCCGCGGGGGTCTCCGCGGTGCAGCCGTGGAGGAACGCGGCCAGTTTCGCCCAGGTTCCCGGGGCCAGTCTGGCGTAGTTGGCGAAGTTGTTCAGCGTATCGAAAATCATTTTTCCGTTCCTTTCTCCGGCGCCGGTTTCGTCGCGTCGGACTTTTTTTCATCGTCCTTCAGCTCCATCACGCGCTGTTTGATCCGCTGCTGGAGGAGAATCTGCATGTTGATGGCTCTCTCCTGCAGAAGCGGGATGAGTTTCCGCTGCACCTCCGGCGTCTTCTGAATGTAGACCTGCCCGGCCGGCGAGCGGAAGAAGGCGATCAGCTGTTTGAGTTCGTTCGCGGAGAAGGTTTCCGCGTAGCTTTTGACGATGGCGGGGCGGAGCTTCTCCCAGCTCATTTCCTCGCGGATAACCGACATGGCGACCGCCATGATTTCGTCTTTGGCTTTCTGCTGTTTGGCGGAAAGCGTGATCCCCTGGCGGCGGAGCACCTCCGGAATCATCTGCTGCTGCATCTTCGCCACATTGTCGAGCGAAGCGCTGAGCTGTTCCGCCTGGCGGGTGACGGTCAGAAACTCATCGACCAGTTTCTCCTTTTCCGTCTGCACTGCGGGGGCGGCTGCCGCGTGAAGTCCGGATACGGCGACGGCGGCGAACAGAATCAGAAAACGTTTCATGGTGTATCTCTCCCTGCAATCTGGATTCAACGACGTTTCCGGGTCGGGATGTGGGCGCATTCTCCGTGGACTGCGTGGGCGGCCTCCATCATCGCCTCGCCCAGCGTCGGATGGGCGTGGATCGCCCGGCCGAGTTCGCGGGCGGTGCACTCCAGCAGCATCGCCGGAACCGCCTCCGCGATGAGGTCGGTCGCGTGCGGCCCGATGATGTGAACCCCGAGCACCTGGTCGGTGGCGGCGTCGGCGAGGATCTTGACGAATCCTTCGGTTTCACCCATCGCCATCGCCTTGCCGAGGGCGGCGAAGGGGAATTTGCCGACGTTGTACGCGATGTTCTGCGCCTTGCACTGCTCCTCGGAAAGGCCGACGGTGCCGATCTCCGGCGAGGTGAAGATACAGCCGGGGGTCAGGGTCCCGGCGAAGTGCACCGGTTTGCCGCAGATATGCGACACCGCCGCCTCCGCCGCCGCGCTCGCCCAGTGGGCCAGCATGATCTTGCCCACCGCGTCGCCGATGGCGTAGATCCCGGGCGCGGAGGTGAGGAAGTTCTCATCCACTTCGATGAAGCCGCGTTCGCTGGTCTTCACGCCGGCGGCGGTGAGATTGAGTCCGGCGGTCACCGGGCGGCGGCCGATGGAGACGAGCAGATATTCGGCGCGGAGCGTTTCGTCGCCGACCTTGCCGGAGACGCCGCGGGCGGTGCATTTGATGTCGCTGAGCGGCTTGCCGTTGAGGAGGCGGATTCCTTCGGATTCCATCCGGCGGGCGAGCAGCCCGGCGCATTCGGAATCGGTGGCGGGCAGAATCTGCGGAAGCATCTCCACCACGGTGACTTCGGTGCCGAGGGCGGCGAAGAGGCAGGCGAATTCACAGCCGATCACGCCGCCGCCGAGGATCAGCAGTGACTTCGGCAGTTTCGGCAGGCTGAGCAGTTCGGTGGAGGTGAGGACCCGTTCCCCCTGCGGAATGAAGCCGGGAACCAGCGGTTCGGAACCGGTGGCGATGATGAATTTCGACGCTTCGATCACGGTGCCGGCGTCTTCGCCTGCGGCGACGACCAGCTGTCTGCGGTTGAGAAATTCGCCGCGGCCGGAGAAGACGGTCACGCCCGCGGCCTTTTCCAGCCCGGCGATGCCGTTGCGGAGTTTGCCGATCACCTCGTCCTTGCGGGCGAGCATCTTCTTCCAGTCGGGCCGGATTTCCCCGGAGATTTCGACGCCGAATTCCGCGGCGCGGCGCGCGGTGGAAAGCACCTCCGCGCCGGCGATCAGGGTCTTGGTCGGGATGCAGCCGACGTTGAGGCAGGTGCCGCCGAAGAACTCCTTCTCCACCAGTGCCGTTTTGAGGCCGCTCTGCCCGGCGCGGATTGCCGCCACGTACCCGCCCGGACCGGCGCCGATCACGCAAACATCGAATTTTTCCACTTTTCTTCTCCCTGTAGGTGTTGGAATCGATCGTCCGTTATCGAAAATAGCACGCTTTCGACCAACCTGCAAGCCTCAAACCGGAAATCGCGTCGCACAGCGAAAAAAAAAGCGAGAAAGAGGGCTCCGGATTTGAAAAAAAGCCGTTCCGGGAGTACATTACGAAATGAAATTGCCGAAAACAGGAACCATCCGAACCCGTGAGGAATGAAAATGGCCGAAGAACTTCAAAGTCTGCTCGATAAAATCAATGAGGAAGGTGTCCGGAAAGCCGAGGCACAGCGTTCTGAGATTCTCGCCGCCGCCGAAGCCGAGGCGAAGGCGATCCGGGCGAAGGCCGCCGAAGAGGCCGCCGCAACCGTGAAGACGGCGAAGGAGGAGGCCGCCGCACTGCAGGCCCGCGCTGAAAGCGCCATCCGGCAGGCGGCCCGCGATATCCTGCTCGAGCTTCAGAGCGAACTGCAGCGCCGCATCACCCGCGCGGTTTCCGGCGCCGCCGAGCAGGCGCTTTCGCCGGAGCTGATGGCCGGTCTGATCCGCGACCTCGCCGCGAAGTTCGCCGCCGCGCCCGATGCGCAGCTCACGGTTCTCGCCGCGGCCAAGGATGTTCCGGCGCTGGAGACGGCGCTCCGCAGCGCGCTGGCCGCCTCCTTCCGGACCCAGCCGAAGCTCCTCGCTTCGCCGGAGATCAAGGGGGGCATGGAGGTCAGTTTCAAGAACGGCGAGGTCTATTTCGACTTCACCGTCGATGCAATCACCGAACTGGTGGCCGAATTCATCGGGCCGCGGCTCGCAAAACTGCTCACCGCCGGGGAATAAGCCGGCAGGAGGAAGGACGGCACCGCAATGATGTATTACTATTTGTGCGCTTCTCTGCCCGCGTTGCTCTTCGGCCGTCCCGCGCCGATGAGCGTTGCCGAGTTCGATGAACTCTGTCGCGAGGAGCTTTCGGCGCGCGATTTCCAGCTGCTCCGGCAGGCCGGGCTTCACGTCTCGCGTGACCCGGAGAGCTCCGGGGCGCTGCCGCCCGTTCTCGCGGAGATGGTGCGTTTCGAGCAGTATCTGCGGACCCGCATCGCCCAGCGCCGCGCCGGGCGCGACGACGACCGCGCCGCCGCACTGCCGGACCCGGCGGAATATTTCGGCATGGTCGATTTCGGTCTCGCCCAGGCGGCCGCCGCCGACCCGTTCGAGCGGGAAAAGTTGATCGACCGCATCCGCTGGAGCCATCTCGACGATCTGGAGTGCGGGCACGATTTTGATTTCGCCGGGCTCTGCGTCTACCGCTGCAAGCTCGCGATTCTCGAGAAATACCGCGAGCGCAAGGCGGAGCAGGGGCGGGAAAATTTCAACCGCGCCGTGGAGCGCATCTCTTCCGCCGCGGGCGCCGCGCAGGAGTAGCGGAACGAACAATTTATACTACGAGCAGGAGTTTCAATAATGGCAGAGTTCAAGACCACAGAGAAGGTTGTCGGAGTCAACGGCAACCTGATGACCGTCGAATTCACCGACCGGGTCATGCAGAATGAAGTCGCATTCGCCAGGGTCGGCGATGCAAAACTCAAGTGCGAAGTCATCCGGGTGCGGGGCAATCGCGCCGACCTGCAGGTCTTCGAAAGCACCAACGGCCTCAAGGTGGGCGACGAGGTCGAGTTCACCGGCGAACTCCTGAGCGTCGAGCTCGGCCCCGGGCTGCTGACTCAGGTTTACGACGGACTGCAGAACCCGCTCAATCTGCTGGCGGAGAAATCCGGCTTCTTCCTGCAGCGCGGAGTTTACCTGCGCGCCCTCGACCGGGAGCGGGTGTGGGAGTTCACGCCGACCGCCGCGGCGGGCGACAAGGTCCGCGCCGGCGACGCCATCGGCTGGGTGCCGGAGGGGATCGTCAAGCACCGCATCATGGTTCCCTTCGCCTGGAAGGGCGAGTGGACCCTCCGCGAAGTCAAGCCGGCCGGCGAGTGGAAGATCGATGATGTGATGGCGGTCGCGGTCAACGAACAGGGCGAGAGCCGCAACATCACGATGACCCAGTTCTGGCCGGTGAAGATTCCGATTACCGATTATGCCGAAAAACTGCTGCCGGAGAAGACTCTGATCACCCAGCAGCGTTCGATCGACACCTTCTTCCCGGTCGCGGTCGGCGGCACCTTCTGCACCCCGGGGCCGTTCGGCGCGGGCAAGACGGTGCTTCAGCACGCGATCAGCCAGCATGCCGAGGCGGACGTGGTGATCATCGCCGCCTGCGGCGAGCGTGCGGGCGAGGTGGTGGAGATCCTCCGCGAGTTCCCGGAACTGGAGGACCCGCGCACCGGCCAGCCGCTGATGAACCGTTCGATCATCATCTGCAACACCAGTTCGATGCCGGTGGCCGCGCGGGAAGCGTCGGTTTACACGGCGGTGACGCTGGCGGAGTACTACCGGCAGATGGGGCTCAATACGCTGCTGCTGGCCGACTCGACCTCCCGCTGGGCGCAGGCGCTGCGCGAGATGTCCGGCCGACTGGAGGAGATCCCGGGCGAAGAGGCGTTCCCCGCCTATCTGGAGTCGCTGATCGCCGGATTCTACGAGCGTGCCGGTCTGGTGAAGCTCCGCACCGGCGAGACCGGTTCGGTGACCATCGGCGGCGCGGTTTCGCCGGCGGGCGGCAACTTCGAAGAGCCGGTGACCCAGGCGACGCTGAAGGTGGTGGGTGCGTTCCTCGGTCTGTCGCGCGAACGCTCCGATGCGCGCCGTTACCCGGCGATCCACCCGCTGGACAGCTGGAGCAAGTACCACAGCGTGGTGCCGCTTGAGGAACTCGACTTTGCCCGGCGCATTCTGCGGCAGGGTTCCGAGGTCAACCAGATGATGAAGGTGATCGGCGAAGAGGGAACCAGCCTCGACGACTTCCTGGTCTACCTCAAGAGCGAATTTCTCGACTACGTCTATCTGCAGCAGAACACCTTCGACGCGGTGGACGGCGCGACCAGCGCGGAACGCCAGCGTTACATGTTCGACCGGATTTACAAAGTGCTCGCCGGCTCCTTCACGCTGCCGGATAAGGATACCGCCCGCCGCTACTTCCTCGAACTGCGCCAGCTGTTCATGGACTGGAACTACCTCCCGTTCAACAGCGAGGAGTTCAAGAAGCAGGAGGCCGGAATCGAAGCCAAAATCGCCGAACGGAGTACGGTAAATGCGTAAAGTATATCACAAAATCATCCATATCGCCGGCAACGTCATCACCGTCGAAGCCGATGACGTCGCCTACAACGAACTTGCTGAAGTGACCAGTGCGCGCGGCGTTTCGCTGGCGCAGGTGATCCGCCTTGCCGACGGCAAGGTGTCGCTGCAGGTCTTCGCCGGAAGCCGCGGCATCAGCACCGGCGACCAGGTCCGTTTCCTCGGCCGTTCGATGCAGGTTTCCAGCTCCGAGGCGCTGCTCGGGCGTGTGTTCACCGGCCGCGGCACCCCGCGGGACAACCGGCCCGAAGTGCTCTCCGACATGGTTGACATCGGCGGTCCGTCGGTCAACCCGGCCAAGCGTATCATTCCGCGGAACATGATCCGCACGAACATCCCGATGATCGACGTCTTCAACACGCTGGTCGAATCGCAGAAGCTGCCGATCTTCTCGATCGCGGGCGAACCCTACAACGAACTGCTCGCCCGCATCGCCCTGCAGGCGGAGGTCGATGTGATCATCCTCGGCGGCATGGGGATCAAGCACGACGACTACCTCACCTTCAAGCGCACGCTCGACGAACACGGCGCGCTGTCGCGCACGGTGATGTTCATCCACACCGCGGCGGACCCGATCGTGGAGTGCCTGATGGTGCCGGATATGTGCCTCGCGGTCGCCGAACAGTACGCGCTCGAGGGCAAGCGGGTGCTCTGTCTCCTGACCGACATGACCAACTTCGCCGACGCGCTCAAGGAGATCGCGATTACGATGGAGCAGATTCCGGCGACCCGCGGTTATCCGGGCGATCTCTACAGCCAGCTGGCCAGCCGCTACGAGAAGGCGGTGGACTTCGACGGCGCCGGTTCGATCACGATTCTGGCGGTGACCACGATGCCGGGCGACGACGTCACCCACCCGGTGCCGGACAACACCGGATACATCACCGAGGGGCAGTTCTACCTGCGCAACGGGCGGATTGAGCCGTTCGGTTCGCTGTCGCGTCTGAAGCAGCAGGTCAACGGCAAGACCCGGCCGGACCACCGCGCGATCATGGACTCGATGATCCGCCTCTACTCCGACTACCGCAGCACGCTGGAAAAGCAGTCGATGGGCTTCCAGATGAGCGCGTGGGACAACAAACTGCTCAAATATGGCCGTCAGTTCGAGAAGAGCATGATGGATCTTTCGGTCAACATTCCGCTGGAAGAGGCGCTCGACCTCGGCTGGAAGATTCTGGCCGACTGTTTCGAACGCAACGAAGTGGGAATCAAGACCGACCTCGTCGATCAGTACTGGCCGAAAAAGTAAGAGGCGGTGTCCGGTATGGGAAAGGTTAAATTCACCAAAACCGAACTGAAGAAGCAGCAGGATGCGCTCAAGCAGTTCAAGCGTTTCCTGCCGACGCTCCAGCTCAAGAAGCAGCAGCTTCAGATGGAGGTCCGGCAGAGCACCGACATGCTCGACGCCAATCTGACGTCACAGCGGGAGCTGGTCGAACGCATGGGCGGCTTTCTCGAACTCTTCGGCAGCGAGGCGGAGGTCGGTGAACTGGAGCAGAAGGTCCGGGTTAAATCGGTCCGCACCGGAACCGCGAACATTGCCGGAATTCCGATTCCGACCTTTGAGTCGGTGGAGTTCGAGGAGATTCCCTGGGATATTTTCGATACCGACTGGTTTGTCGACGACGCGATCCGCGCCATGCGCGACGCGGTCTCCCTCAAGGAGGCCTACAAGGTGCTGGAGGAGCAGCATCGGCTGCTTTCCGCGGAGCTCCGGACCACCAGCCAGCGGGTCAATCTCTTTGAAAAGGTGAAGATTCCGGAGTGCCGCGAGAACATCCGGCGGATCCGGATTATGCTCGGCGACCTGGATACCAGCGCCGTGGCCCGCTCGAAGATCGCCAAACGCAAGGCGGAAGAGGCGGCCGCCTCCTGAGCCGGAGAAGGCTCCCTGCCGTTCCGCCGGAGCGGAACGGCGGCGCCGGGCTGCGGGGCGGTGTGGAAGAGTTGAGGCGGAGCGCGGTTTCCGCTGAAATTGCCGGCGAAGTCAGAGCTGTTCGTCGGTGGAGTCGAAATCGAATTCCGGCGCCTTCTCTTCGGCGTCGCGGCGTTCCCTCCACCGTTCCGGGCGGCGGTTTTTCAGCCAGAAGAGCAGGGCGCGCACATCGGGGACGACCTCTTTGGTCACGCTGCGGCGGCGGGCGGTTTCCAGCACTTCGCCGCTGTTTTTATCGATCATCTCCTCGGTGTGGATCTCCTGCTGACAGAAGCCGAGGGCGCGTTTGAGCAGGGCGCGTTCGATGGCGTCGAGCGGTTTTTCATCCGGATTGAGGAATTTTTTTTCTCCCATGATGAATTCTCCTTTCAAGAGTGGCGGAATTGTCAACTTGCGCCGCACGGTTGTGCGGTTTCCGGTCGGCTCACGAACCGGATATTTAACATAAGGAAATGGTGCGATGAAACTGATTACTGACGAGATGAAGGGGTTCCTGGCGAACTCTTCGATGATCCGCAAAATGTTCGAAGCCGGAATCGAACTCAAGAAGAAATACGGCGAGGAGAATGTCTACGATTTCAGCCTCGGCAACCCGGACCTGCCGCCGCCGCCGGAGGTGAAGCAGGCGCTGGAGGAGATTGCGGCGCGGGCGGACCAGCCGTTCGCGATCGGTTACATGCCGAATGCGGGATACCCGGCGCTGCGGGAGAAGCTGGCGGCGCACATTTCGAAGGAGCAGCGTGTCGCGGTTCCCGGCAGTCACGTTCTCTTCACCTGCGGCGCGGCGGGCGGCATCAACGTCTTCTTCCACGCGGTGCTCGAACGGGGCGACGAGGTGATCTGCCCGGCGCCCTACTTCGTGGAGTACGGCTTCTACGCGGACAACCACGGCGGGAAACTCGTTCCGGTGCAGTCGAAGGAGTTCACCTTTGAACTGGACCTGGAGAAGCTCGAGCAGGCGTTCACGCCGCAGACCCGGGCGGTCATCCTCAACTCGCCGAACAACCCGACCGGCCGGATCTACACCCGCGCCGAACTCGAAGGTCTCGCTCAAATTATCCGGAAGAAGGAGCAGGAGTACAACCGCGTGATCTACGTGGTCTCCGACGAGCCCTACCGTTTCCTGAATTTCGACGGTGCGGAACTGCCGTCGATGTTCGAACTCTTCGATCACTGCGTGATCATCGGCTCCTATTCGAAGAACCTTTCGCTTGCCGGAGAACGGCTGGGATACGTGGCGGTCTCTCCGAAGGTGGAGGGGGCGCAGGAGCTGCTCGGGGCGCTGATCCTCTGCAACCGGATTCTCGGCTTCGTCAACGCGCCGGCGCTGGCGCAGCAGATCCTCGACCGCTGCATGGAGTCGCAGGTGGATCTGGAGATCTACCGGAAGCGCCGGGAGGCGATGGCGAAGATTCTCCGCGACGCCGGCGTGGAGTTCACCATGCCGAGCGGAGCGTTCTACTTCTTCCCGAAATCCCCGGTGCCGGACGATCGGAAATTCGTCGAAGCGTTGCTCGAAGAGCGGGTCCTTGCGGTGCCCGGAAGCGGCTTCGGCACGCCGGGCTACGTCCGGATGGCCTTCTGCGTCAGCACGAAGGTGATCGAGGGCGCGGCGGAGAGCGTCAAGCGGGCGGTGCAGAAGCTCACCCGCTGAAATAACGGAAAAATTCCGACGGTATCGCGCCGCGTTTCGCCTCAAAACTCCGGCGAAACGCGGCGCAAAGCAAAGTGACGGATCAATCACGGAAAAAGAACGGCCCGGAACAATGGAGCGGAACCGGAATCTGGAAATGGCGGTCCTGAGCCGGATCAGCCACGCGGTGATGCGCGAGCGGAACGTCTCCGCATTGCTGCGTCAGGTGCTGGACATCCTCTGCCGGGAGATGGGGCTGGTGCGGGGGACGGTGACGCTTCTGCGGGGCCGCCAGCTGGTCATCGAGGCTTCGAACGGGCTCAGCCGGGAGGAGATGCGGCGCGGCCGCTACCGGCTGGGCGAGGGGGTCACCGGGCAGGTGGCTCTGACCGGCGAGGCCCGCATCATTCCGGATATTTCGCAGGAGCCGGAGTTCCTCTACCGGACGGGCGCACGGGAACGCGATTCGCATGTGGCGTTCATCTGCGTGCCGGTGGTGCATCAGGGCAAGGTGATCGGCACGATGAGCATCGACCGGGAGGTGGTGGAAGGAGCCGATCTGGAACGGGATTACCGGCTGCTCGAAATCGTTGCCAATCTGATGGCGGAGGCGGTCTCTCTGGACCTGGCCGAGCACGAGGAACGGTCGCGGCTGATCGCCGAAAACGCCCGGCTCAAGCGGGCGCTGGACCGGATTTCCGGACCGCCGGAGGTGATCGGAAACTGCCGCGCGATGCGGATGGTTTACGCGATGATCGAACAGGTGGCGTCGAGCAGTGCGACGGTGTTGATCCGGGGCAGTTCCGGCACCGGCAAGGAGCTGGTCGCCCGCGCGCTCCAGCGCTCCGGAGACCGCAGCGACCGACCGTTCATCGTGGTCAATTCGGCGGCTTTGCCGGAGAATCTGATCGAAAGCGAACTCTTCGGACACGAAAAAGGTGCTTTCACCGGTGCGGTCCAGCGCCGGATCGGCCGGATTGAGGCGGCCGACGGCGGCACTCTTTTTCTCGATGAGATCGGCGATCTCGGCCCGGCGATGCAGGTGAAACTGCTCCGCTTTCTGCAGGAACGTACCTTTCAGCGGGTCGGCAGCAACGAGGAGCACCGTTCCGATGTGCGGATCATCGCCGCGACCAGCCGCAATCTGGAGCGGTTGATGGAGGAGGGGCATTTCCGCGAGGACCTCTATTACCGGCTCAACGTCTTCCCGATCCATCTGCCGGACCTGGCGGAACGGAAATCGGACATTCCCCTGCTTGCCGCGCACTTTCTTGCAAAATACAGCCGCCTTCATCACCGGCAGGTGCGGCGTATTTCCACCGAGGCGATGAACCGGATGGTCGACTACCACTGGCCGGGCAATGTGCGTGAGCTGGAGAACTGCATCGAGCGGGCGGTGCTGACCGCGGCGGGCGAGATCGTCGACGTCGGGGCACTGCCCGCGCCGATGCAGGGGGTGGAGGAGCGGGCGGAAACGCCGCTTACCGGAGATTTCACCACGCAGGTAGAGGAGTTCGAGCGGCGGCTGATCCGGGAGGCGCTCCGGAAGAGCCGGGGCAACGTCGCCGCCGCCGCCCGGGAACTCGGGCTGACCGTGCGGATTCTCCACTACACCATCCGCAAACTTGGCGTCGTGCCTCAGGAGTTCCGTTAAAGAAGGCGCGCGGCGAGTTCGAGGCAGAAGCCGACGATCAGCGGGATGGAGAAGTTGTCATCCAGATGGAGCTGTTTTTCGAAGAGTTCCGCCGCGGCGGCCGGAAGCACCGCGAAAAATCCGGTGATGTAGAGTGCCGGTGCGGCGCCGCAGGCGGTGAGGAGAATGGCCAGCGCGATCCACGAAGCGACGATGAAGGCGACAACCCCTTCGACGCTCTTGTTGTTGGGGGCGCGGTGGCGGCCGAAACGGCGCCCGATCAGGGCGGCGGCGGTGTCGCCGATGAGCATGACGGTCATCGCCGCGGCGGCCGGAACCCTGCCGAAGAGCAGCGAGACGAGAAAGGCGGCGGCGAGTACGTAGGGGCTGCCGGAGACGATCCACTGGCCGTGGCGCGGCTCGTCGCGGAGCATCTTGCCGAAGATGGCTCCGTAGAGCGGCCGGATGACCGGCACGTTGCAGGCGTAGGCGTGTTCGCAGAGCAGATTGAGCACCAGCATCACGGCGTAGAGGATGGCCGCGCTCCAGCGGCCGGGCAGAAAGAGGATGACCAGGACCATCCAGAGGGAGGAGAGGTGGACGAGTTTTCGTTTGCACTCTTCGCGATAGCTGATCTGCATGAGCGGTTTCCCTTCGTGTGTTGTTGATTTCTGAAATATAGCGCGGCCGGGCCGGAACTTCCAGCGGAAAAACGGAATCGGACTTGAAAAAAAGCGGTTTCAGAAGTATTTTAATAAATGTTATCA
>NZ_DBEXAY010000157.1:0-3801 GCF_048170485.1 Victivallis sp.
ATTGTATTAAATTCAACCTCACCGTAAACGGATACGACTGACATGGTACCGGAAGATATCGCCGGATATATCGAAAAACTGCGGGTGCGCGGCCGCGAACTGGAAGCCGCTCTGGCCGATCCGGCGATCTATGCGAAGACCGAGGAGTGCCGCCGGATCTCCCGCGAGCACCGGAAGCTCGAGTCCCTCTTTGAAAAATTCGACGCCTGGACCGGCGCGCTCGAGCAGATGGCGGAAAACCGCGAAATGCTTTCCGGCGAAAGCGATTCGGAATTGCGCGATCTCATTTCCGCCGACATCGCCGATCTCGAGGCGAAGGCAAAACAGCTGGAGGGGGAGATTCAGATCTCTCTCCTGCCGCCCGACCCGAACGACTCCAAGAACATCATCGTGGAAATCAAGCCGGCCGCGGGCGGTGACGAAGCGGCGCTCTTCGCCGGCGAACTGTTCCGCGCCTATCTCAAATTTGCCGAAAAGCAGCACTGGCACGTGGAGGTGCTCGACCAGAGCGACACCGATCTCGGCGGCATCAAGGATGTTTCGTTCTCGCTCTCCGGCGAGGATGTCTACTCCCTGATGAAGTACGAGAGCGGCGTCCACCGGGTGCAGCGGGTGCCCGCCACCGAAGCGGGCGGGCGCATCCACACCTCGACCGTCACCGTCGCGGTCATGCCGGAGGCGGAGGAGGTTGAGCTGGATATCCGCCCGGAGGATCTGCGGTTCGACGTCTTCCGTTCGAGCGGCCCCGGCGGGCAGTGCGTCAACACCACCGACTCGGCGGTGCGGGTGACCCACATTCCGACCGGACTTTCGGTCGCCAGCCAGCAGGAGAAATCCCAGCATCGCAACAAGGAGATCGCTCTGCGCATTCTCTACGCCCGGATGCTCGAGCTCAAGCAGCGCGAGGAGGCCGACAAGCAGGCCGCCGACAAGCGGTCGCAGGTCGGCACCGGGGACCGCAGCGAGCGGATCCGCACCTACAACTTTCCGCAGAACCGGGTGACTGATCACCGCTTCAACATCAGCACCTTCGATCTGCCGAAGCTGATGGAAGGGGAGTTCGGGCTGATTCTGGACCAGATCCTGATGATCGCCTGCGAACGGCGGCTCGATCAGCTCCGCACGGAGCAGTAGAGGGGCCCGGTCATGCTTGCATTCATCGAAGAGATCGCCCGCGAGGCGGGGCGGATTGCGGTTGAGGGGGGCAGTCATCTTACCTCCGGGCAGATTCATGCCAAGGCGACGCCGACCGACATGGTCACCGAGATTGACCGCCGGGTTGAAGAGTTCCTGGTCGACGCGATCCGGCGGCGCTATCCGGAGCACGGCATCTTCGGCGAAGAGACCGGCCGAAGCGCCGGGAGTTCCGCCTGGTGCTGGGTGATCGACCCCATCGACGGAACCACAAGTTTCATTCACGGATTTCCCTACTATTCCATTTCGATCGCCTGCCGGAAGGAGGGGCGGACCGAGGCGGGGGTGGTTTACGCGCCCCGGCTCGGCGAGCTGTTCCGCGCGGAACGCGGCCGGGGGGCGCAGCTCAACGGCGACACCATTCATGTCTCGGATTGTGCGGAGTTGAAGAGCGCGCTGATGGCGACCGGATTCGCCTGCGTCCGCGCCGGAATCCGGCCGGACAACCTCGATCTGATGCCGGAACTGGTCCGGTCGATTCAGGGGGTGCGGCGTTGCGGGTCGGCAGCGCTCGACCTCTGCAACGTGGCGGCGGGCCGGTTCGACGGCTACTGGGAGTGGGGGCTTCAGCTCTACGACATCGCCGCCGGAGCGCTCATTCTGGAAGAGGCGGGCGGCCGGATTACCGATTATTCCGGCGGCGCGGCATATCCGGAGAAGGGCGTGGCGGCGACCAACGGGTTGCTGCAGGAGAAACTGCTGCCGTTTCTTGCCCGAAAACCGTAACGAAATTTCCCACCGGGAAAACTGAACAGGAAAGTGCATCACCATGAACGATTCCACACGTGAAAACCTCGGTTCCCGGCTCGGGTTCATTCTCCTCACCGCCGGGTGCGCCATCGGACTCGGGAACATCTGGCGTTTCCCGTTTATCTGCGGGCAGTACGGCGGCGCGATTTTCGTGCTGATCTACCTCTTTTTCCTCATCACGCTGGGGTATCCGGTCATGGTGATGGAGCTGGCGCTGGGGCGTGCCAGCCGCCGGAACATTGTCGGCGCCTACACGGTCCTGCCCGCCTCCGGAAAACGGAACTGGCGCCGTCTCGGGATGCTCTTCTTCACCGGGAATATCATTCTGATGATCTTCTACACCTCGGTGACCGGCTGGATGATCGCCTACGCCTGCAAATATCTCTCCGGCAGCATCGCCGGTCTCCCGGCTGAAAAGGTCGGGCCTTTCTTCAACAACTTCCTCGCTTCGCCGGGGCAGATGGTCGGCTATATGCTGATTACGGTGGTGGGTTCTTCGCTGGTGTGCGCGCTCGGGTTGCGGCGCGGCGTGGAGCGGATCACCAAGATTCTGATGGGCTGTCTATTGCTGCTGCTCTTCGGGCTCTGCATCCGCTCCTGCCTGCTGCCGGGAGCGGGGGAGGGGCTGCGCTTCTATCTGGAGCCGAGCTTGAAGTCGATTCAGGATGTCGGTCTCTTCAACGTGATCGTCGCGGCGATGGGACAGGCGTTTTTCACGCTCAGCCTCGGGATCGGCAGCATCGCCATTTTCGGCAGCTACGTCGATCGGACCCACTCGCTGGCGAAGGAGTCGCTGATGATCATCGGGCTGGATACGCTCGTCGCACTGCTGGCCGGCGTGATCATCTTCCCCGCCTGTTTCAGCTATGGCGTGGATGTGGATTCCGGTCCGGGGCTGATCTTCGTCTCTCTGCCGAACGTCTTCAACCACATGGCGGGCGGCCGCTGGTGGGGAATGCTCTTCTTCGTCTTCATGAGCATCGCGGCGCTGACCACGGTGGTGGCGGTGTTCGAGAACCTGATCGGCTTCATGATCGACGAGTGGAAGTTCACCCGCCGCCGGGCGGCGTGGATCAATTGCGCGGTGATCGCGGTGCTTTCGCTGCCGTGCGCGCTCGGCTACAACCTGCTGCAGAACATCCGTCCGTTCGGCGGAAACTCCACCATCCTCGATCTGGAGGATTACATCGTCAGCGATAACATCCTGCCGCTGGGCGGACTGCTGGTGGTGATCTTCTGCAGCTTCCGCGGCGCGTGGGGGTGGGAGAATTTCATCGCCGAGGCGAATACCGGGCACGGCCTCAAGTTCCCGAACCGTGCCCGGTACTACGTCTGCGTGGTGATTCCGCTCTTCATCGCCGGACTTTTCCTGACGGCGCTTTTCCGGCGCTGGTTCCTGTAAGCATCACTCCTGACGGGTCACGTGCCACGCGAGGACGCCGCCGGGGAAGCGGTCGGTCGCGATGGGGAAGGTGTTGCCGGAGACCGGGAGTTCCCCCAGTACGTCGCCGTCGGCTGAGAGAGCCTGAACCTGAAGCGGCGCACCCGGCGCGACCTTCAGCGTCACCTCGGCACTGCCCCGTCGCACCAGCAGCGGCAGTTTGCCCTGGCTGTTGACGAAACGGCAGTCGGAGTCGAAGAAGGTGGCGTCGCTGTTGGAGATGTCGGTCAGGTGAAGCAGCAGGATGCTCCGGCTCTCGGCCAGCTTCTTTCCGTCGAGGGAGAGGGCGGCTATTGTCGCATGAGTGGAGACATCCTTGACGCTGAGGACGCCGCCGGTGGAGAGGTTTCCGGCGGGGAGTGTGACCGATTCCGAGCGCGGGGTGCAGATGGCCAGCGTGCCTGACGGAGCGTCGA
>NZ_DBEXAY010000158.1:0-13012 GCF_048170485.1 Victivallis sp.
AATAATGCAAAAAAAAAGCAAAGAGTGTAAAAATGCACAAAAAGATTGACTTCCGCTTTTTTTCTGCTATAGTTCATGAAGAGTTCCGGATTTCCCGACAGTTCCGCCATAAAAGAGGTTGTTTATCATGAAGAAACTCGAGGACATTGCCCGTCTGACGGGCTATTCCATCGGTACAGTCTCCCGTGCCTTGAACGGCTCCAGAAAAATAGCAGAAAGCACTCGGTTGAAAATTGTGAAACTGGCAAAAGAATCCGGGTATCTGCAAGGTACCCATACCGTGGCGGTGTATTTTCCGAACTGGCATTTTGCCGGCTATTATCACCGCATTATCGAGGAGATCGGTACGCTGCTCCACCTTTCTGGATATCAGATGAAACTTTTCTCCCAATATGAGATAGAATTGATGGAAAACGACAATCCATGCGCGGTGGTTTCCCTGGCGGGCTCCAACGGGCTGGAACAGCTTTGGGGCCAGAAGTCAGACAAAACATTGATCTGCGTCAATACGGAGCCCAATCATCTGGATGGCGTATATTCGGTTGCCTCCAACGACCGGCAGGGAATGGAAATCATGCTGAATCATCTGTTTTCGCTCGGCCATCGTCGCATTGGGTTTCTGGCGTTGAACAGTCAGCTGGAAAAGACGACCAATATCAACAGTTCAAAACGGAGAATCCAATATTTCCATGAGTTTCTCCGATCACACGGCCTCCCCGGCGACTTGACCGCCGGATTTCAGGATGACAGACGGGACTTTCTCGATGCCATAAACAACTTGGTGAAAAAAAAGGTCACGGCGATCATTACGAACGTCGAATTTGATTCCATGAAAACCCTCTACTACCTGGGACAGCTTGGAATACGTGTTCCGGAAGATATCTCCCTTTGCGGATGGCTCGATGAAAAAGAATTTTTCTGCCATCCATCTATCACAGGCGTGGAGCATGATTACAAGCTTCTGGCACAAAATATCCTCGTCATGCTGAACAAACTGATTCACAAGGAACCGGTCAATGGAGATATTCTAGTCGATTATCTCTTTCATCTTCGTCACAGCACCAGCAGGATAAAAAATCCGAGCGGAACACAACATTGCCACCCCGATGTGAATCATAGTTTATGACCATGTTTGTGATGGAGTTCTGGCCGAGTTGCTTCGCCGTGCCTTGCGGAGGAAAACGATAACTGCTTCGTGAGCCTTCCTCTGCCTCGTCTTCTTCTTCGGAGCAGGCGGCCTCACTCTCCAGAGAGGCAGAGAATCGACGGAGAGAGCTCCCGGGGGGGAGATTCCACAGAAAGCACCGTTCCGTTCAGCGTCTCCGCCTGGGGAAATTGTCTGCCCGGCTACGGTGCGGGCTGTTCCCCGAAAACGGTCCAGAGTGCGGTGACCGGCACGCCGTCAGGACGCCGCCAGTGCGCTTCCCGAATCAGGCCGCGACGGAGAATTTCCGGCCGGGTCGAACCCGGCGGAAGGTTCCGGATCAGCGTCTGGCAGGCCAGCTCGGCCGGCTTGATCTCGAAATTGCGGCGGAGAATGCCGAAATGTGCTTCGCGAAGGATTCATCCAGATCGCGCCGGGAATCAGTGAGTGGAAGAATTTTGAAACCTTCCCGCTGATCGTCTTCGAATAACCGGGATTGTCCGGAGCACCCGGCGGATTCCGCCGGGGGCCCCGAGCCGCCGCGCCGCAATCACGGCTCCTCCCGGCCAATCCGCTCCCGGACGCGGTCGAGAAACAGCGCCGCCGCCCGGGAAAAGATCTGATACTTCTTCCAGACCAGACTGGAGCCGGATTCCAGCGTCGGCCGGAACGGCCGGAAGCAGAGGGCGCCGCCGGTCACATGCCGCGACTCCAGTGTCAGCGCGCACCCCATGCCCCGCTCCACCAGCAGCGAAGCGTTCTGAATCAGATTGTGGACGGCCACCACATTGAGCTTGTCGAACGCTTCGCCGAACCATTCGACATAGGGGTTGCGGACCGACTGGTTGCGCGGCTCCCGCCGGGAACAGATCAGCGGCTCTTTCCGCAGATCCTCCGGGGTGACCGCCTCCTTGGCCGCCAGCGGGTGATCCCGGCGCATCAGGGCTCCCCAGCGGTCTTTGACCGGCAGAGTGACGCTGTCGTAGCGGGAGATGTCCACCGGCTGAAGAAGCACGCCGAAGTCGAGCAGTCCGTTGTCGAGCCGCTCCATCACATCGCCCGCCACCGCCGTGTAGAGATGACAGCGGATGTCGGGGAACTCCTCATGCAGTTCGCAGATGACGTCCGCCACCAGCTCCATGGCGCGGCTCTCGCCGCCGCCGATGTGGATGTCGCCGGCCACATTTTCGCCGATGGAGCTGAATTCGGCCTCGGTTTTCTGCACCATCGCCAGAATCTCTTCGGCGCGTTTGCGCAACAGCATCCCTTCCGGCGTCAGCGAGATGTGATGGGTCTCGCGGTTCAGCAGTTTCTGCCCGAGCTCCTCCTCCAGATCCATCAGCTGGCGTGAGAGGGTCGGCTGGGTGACGTGAAGATACCGGGCCGCGCGGGTGAAGCTGTTCTCCCGCGCCACCGCCAGAAAATATCGCAGCAGTCTGAGTTCCATGGTTGGATTCCTTCCGGGTTATGGGGATACCATACCATTTCGATCTATGCTTTTCAAGCATCAATTATCATAAAAAGAAAGTATTTGTTATTATTTGATTTTGCATTACATTAATTTTCAGAAAGAGAACAGCCGGGGCAAACGAGGTGGACGATGAAAAGCTGTGACGAAAAAGAGATACTGCTCCTGCGCAATCTGAAGGACGCCGGATGCGGCGTCGCGATGACGGAGCAGGTTCTCGCCTGTGAACGGGAGGCGAAATTCCAGGGGGAGCGCCGGCTTCTGCTGCGGCAGAGGAGGGCGTTGCTCCAGAAGATCCACGCGAATCAGAAGCGGATCGATTGTCTCGATTTTCTGCTGCATTCCGTGGAGGAGAAACTTCAATCAGAAAAAGGAGAGACGGTGAAATGATCGGAAAGGCGATGGTGTGTATGATGGCGGCGGCGATGGTTTCCGGTTTCGGGTGTTCCGCGGAGGAGCGGAGTGTCGCGTCGAAGGTGTCGGCCGAACCCGGACGGGTGCTGGTCGCCTACTACTCCTGGGGCGGCAACACACGGTTCGCGGCGGAGAAGATTCAGCAGCTGACCGGCGGAACTCTGTTCGAGATCAAACCGGCGGACCCGTATCCGTCGGACTACAACGCCTGCGTCGAACAGGCGAAACGGGAGTGCCGGTCGGGATTCAAACCGGCACTTGCGTCGAAGGTGGAGAATTTCGACCGCTACGATGTCATTTTCGTCGGCACGCCGAACTGGTGGAGCACGATGGCGCCGCCGGTGCTGACGTTTCTGACGAGCAGTGATTTTCGCGGCAAGACGGTGATTCCCTTCGTCACCCACGGCGGCGGCGGAATGGCCCGGTGTGAGCAGGATATGCGCAAGGCATGTCCGCAGGCGTCGTTTGTCCGGGGCGGCGCCTTCTCCGGCAGCGGCATCCGGAATGCGGAAGCCGCGCTGGCGAAGTGGGTCAATGAGGTGTTTTCGAGCGGAAAGTGAGGCACATCATGCGTAAAATTTCCTTTTGGAGCGTGATCCTTGTGTTTGTTTTTACCATGCAATTTCTGGAGGCTGCTGATACGATGAAACCGTTGGAAGACAAAGAACAGAAACTCGTTGAAATCGCCATGTACACCGCCCGGGGGAATATGCCCGGGCTGAAGGGGGCGCTCCGCGCCGGACTCGATGCCGGCTTGACCGTGAACGAGATCAAGGAAGTACTTGTCCAGCTCTACGCCTACTGCGGTTTTCCCCGCAGTCTGAACGCCCTCGGCAGCTTCATGGCGCTCCTGCAGGAGCGCGAAACGAGCGGGATCAAAGACGCTCCGGGGCGGCTCCCCGGCGCACTCCCGGCGGGGAAGAGCGTCGATTTCGGCACGGCGAATCAGACGAAACTCTGCGGCGCGCCGGTCAAAGGCGCTCTGTTCGAGTTTGCGCCGGCGATCGATGAATACCTCAAGGCGCATTTGTTCGGCGACATTTTCGGCCGGGACAACCTCGACTGGCGGACGCGGGAGCTGGCGACCGTCGCCGCACTCGCCGCGATGGAGGGGGTGGAGAGCCAGCTCGCCAGCCACATCGCCATCGCGAAGCGCAACGGCGTCACGGAGGCGCAGATCGCCTGGATTCTGGAGAATGTGAAAAGCCGTACGCTGAGCGCATTTCCGCGCGGCGAAGAGAACACGGCCTATGCGAAATATTTTGTCGGCAAATCCTATCTTGCGCCATTGACGAAAGAGAAGCGGCTCAACGTTCCGGTCTCCAACGTCACGTTTGAGCCCGGCTGCCGCAACAACTGGCACCGCCACACCGGCGGTCAGCTGCTCATCGCGGTCGGCGGCGTCGGCTTCTACCAGGAGCGCGGAAAGGAGGCGCGGAAGCTTCTGCCCGGCGACGTGGTGGAGATTCCGCCGGATGTCGATCACTGGCACGGGGCGGCGCCGGAGAGCTGGTTTGCGCATCTCGCAATCGAGTGCAATCCGGGAACCAACAAGAACACCTGGCTCGAACCGGTTTCCGATGCGGAGTATCGGGCGGCAACTGCCGGAAAGTGAGAAGGAGCCTGACGGCAATGAAACGGATCCGGAGCATATTTTCCGCCATACTGCTGGCCGCCGCTCCGCTGGCGGCGGAGGAAACGGCTGCGGGCAATCGGATTACGCCGGAGAGCATCGTCCGGCTCTCGCGGATTGAGGTCGATCCGGCCCGGCTCCCGGAGTATCTTGCGCTGGTCACCGAATGTGGACGGGAATCCATGGCGAAGGAGCCGGGCGTCTATATGATGTACTCGATGCAGGAGAAGGCGCGTCCGGAACGGATTACGATCCTCGAGATCTACGCGGACCGCGCCGCCTATGAACGCCATATTCAAACGCCGCATTTTCAAAAGTACAAGCGAACGACGCTGGAGATGGTCCGGAAACTGGAGCTGCTCGACCAGAATCCGCTCGTTCCGGAAATGAAGATGAAATGATGAATCTGCAGCCGGAGGAGAACTGTCCGCATGAATCGACGTGATTTTCTGAAAACCTCTCTGACGGCGGCAGCGGCGGCCGCAGGAAGCGTATTTCTCGGCGGCGCGCTGTTGAACGTCGCCGCCGCCCCGGCGGAACGGAAAGGACAAGGTGGAAAAATGAAAATTCTGGTGATTACGGGAAGTCCCCGGAAAAATGGAAATTCCAGCACGCTTGCGGAGCATTTCATCCGCGGCGCGGAGGAGGCGGGGCACGAAATCGTCCGTTTTGACGCCGCGTTCAAGGAGGTTCACCCCTGCATTGCCTGCAACAAATGCGGCATGAACGGCGAATGTGTCTTCAAAGACGATTTCGAATTTGTCCGGAAACACATTCTCGACGCGGGGATGGTGGTCTTCGCCACGCCGATGTATTACTTCGGCATCTCCGCGCAGATCAAGGCGGTGATCGACCGCTTCTATGCGATCAACGGCTCGATCCATGTGCCGAAGAAGGCCGCTCTGTTGATGACCTACGCCGACAACAACAAGCGCAAGGAGAAGGCGATCACCGACCATTACGAGGTTCTGCTGGACTATCTCGGCTGGAGCGATGCCGGGCAGGTGATTGCTCCCGGTGTCTGGCCGGTCGGCGCGGTCAACCATACAAAATATCCGGAACAGGCGTACTTGCTGGGAAAGAGCGTGTAACCATGGACCGGCGGGAGTTCATCAAGACGATCGGCGTCGCCGGCGGGGCGATGCTGGTCGGCAGGGCGGCCGGCGCCTCCGTCCGGAATGAAGCGGAGGTCCGGCGCGAAAGTTCCGCCGACCCGCTGCTCGCCGGCGTGTGCGACATCCACATCCACTGCCTGCCGGACACCCGGGCGCGCTGCATCGATGAGCTGGCGCTCGCCGGGGAGGCGAAACGGGCCGGATACCGGGCGCTGATGTACAAATCCAACGACTGGAGCTGTCACGACCGCGCCTGGCTGATCCGGCAGGCCCTGCCGGAATTCGAGGTGTTCGGCAGTCTCTGCATGAACCGTGTCCACGGCGACAAGGTCAACGTCTTTGCGGCGGAGCAGGCGCTCAAAACGACCGGTTCCCTCTGCCGCTGCATCTGGATGCCGACGCTCTCCGCGGCGTATCAGCATCGGTGCGACAAACTGCCCGGCCCGGGCATCCCGGTGCTGGATGACCGGGGGCGCGTCCTCCCCGAAGTGGTCCGGGTGATGGAACTCTGCGCCGAAGCGGACATCATCTTTGCATCTGGGCACAGTTCGCCGCAGGAAAGCCTGATTCTGGTGCGGAAGGCGAAGGAGATCGGCGTGAAGAAGTTCGTTGTCACGCACGTCAATTCACTGATCTGGAAGCTGACGCGCGACCAGATTCGGCAGGCGGTCGACCTCGGCGCGTTTGTGGAGTATTGCTATCTGCCGCGGCTCTGGGGTCCGGGAAGTGGAAATCCGCAGTTTGAACGGCAGAGTCGTGAGGAGTTTCTCCACTATGCAACCACCGTGCCGGAACGCAGTTTCATTTCTACGGACCTCGGCCAGCAGGGCAATCCGAATCCGATCGACGGCATGCGCACCTGCATCCGCGAACTGCTCGACGCCGGGATGCCGCCGCGGGAGATCGACCGGATGGTACGGCATAACCCGGCGTATCTGATCGGACTTCAGGAAAAAACAGGAGGGCTGGAAGCATGAATCGACGTGATTTTCTCAAATCGGCGGCGCTGATGGCGGCCGCGGGCAGTGTATTGGGGAAGGGGAGTGTCCTGAACGCGGCGGTGCCGCCTGCCGGAAAACCGGCGGGGCCGATTTTGAATTTCAATCCGCAGATGCAGTACCGCCCGATGGGGCGGACCGGGGTGAACGTCTCCGCGCTCGGGTTCGGGCTTCTCCGTCTGCCGATGCTCGCGGACGGGAAAACGGTGAATTCCGATCTGAGCGTCGCGATGATCCACCGCGCGATCGAGGGAGGGGTGAACTACATCGACACCGGGCGCGTCTACCTCGGCGGACAGAGCGAGGCGGTCGCCGGGAAAGCGCTGAAAGGCAACTGGCGCGAGCGGGTTTACGTCACCTCCAAATCCCCGTGGTGGATCATGGAAAAGCCGGAGGACTTCGAGAAGTTCTTCGATGAATCCCGCCGGACGATGGGGTGTGACGTCATCGACTTCTACCACATCCACATGATTATGCACCGCGGCTGGAAGGAGAAGGTGATTCCATTCAAACTGATCGACAAGATCATGAAGCTCAAGGAGCAGGGGAAGATCCGCTTCGCCGGTTTCTCGTTCCACGACCGTCTCGAACTATTCAAGGAGGTGGTCGAATCCGCACCGTGGGATTTCTGCCTGATCCAGCACAACTATCTGGATTATGAGTACGAAGCGGGCTGTCTCGGCCCGAAGTACGCCGCCGCCAACGGAATGGGACTTGCCGTGATGAAACCGGTCCGCACCGGACTGCTCGCTCATCTGCCGCCGTCCATGCGCGAGGCGCTCCGTTCGACCGGAATCGAAAAGCCGGACACCGAATGGGCGCTCGACTACCTCTGGGATATTCCGGAGGTCAGCGTCGCGGTGAGCGGCATGGGCGCGATGGCAGACGTCGAGGCAAATCTGCGCTACGCATCGAAAGCGAAGCCGAACATGCTCACTCCGGATGAACGCAAGGCGCTCGGGAGCGCGATCCGCGCCTTCCGGGAGACGCCCGGCCACATCGACTGCACCGGCTGTTATCAGTGCATTCCGTGCCCGCACAACGTGGCGATCGGCTACATTTTCGCCTATGTCTACAACAACTATCTGGTCCACCGGGATAAAAAGCGGGCCATTGCGGATTACACGGTCGCGATGTCGCCGATTCAGCGCGGAGCACCCGCCTCGGCGTGCGTGAACTGCGGAGAGTGCCTGGCGAAGTGTCCGCAGAAGCTCAACATTCCGGAACTGCTCGGCCGTGTTCGCCGGGAACTGGAGGGGGAGGCGCGTCCCGCTTTTTCCGAGTGTTCAGTCGATGCGCAGACGCAGATGAGGCGGCAGTACTCCGTCTTTTCCAAGGCGTTCAGCCATCACGGATACGGGTTGCAATTCTTCGCTCATTCTGGAGGAAATGATAAAATTGCAGATGGAGAAGAAGGTTTCCAATATATCGGTGGGGTTTTTCAGAAAATTCTTCGACGGCGGCTGGTATGACTCGGTTGACCAGCCAGCATACTGGAGGAAGCGGATCATCTTTCTTGCTGGCGTGAAAGAAAAACAGCCGGAAGTAAGGTATTTTCCTCTACTTCCGGTTATCAGGAACGGTATGCAGGAGATCAGTAGAAACGGATGTTTCTGATCCACAGAGTGGCTTCCGGAGTCTGCGGGCAGGAGCCGATTTCAAATTCCCGGATCGATGCGGAGTCTCCCAGGTTTTCATTCAGGAAAACGGTAAAGGTTTTCCAATTGGAATCCAGAGTATCGAAACTCCGTCCGGAGAAAACCTTCTGTTTCCTGTCGGTAATCAGATAAGCACCGTAGTATTTGTAACCGGCATCGGCGCTTGCTTTATCCGTGCGAGCCTCATAGGTCATGGCATAGCACCCTTTCAAACTCTCCGCCGGCAGCTTCAGTTGGTAACGCGGATACATCCAGCGATCCAGTACCTTGAAGGAGGCATCGATGCGGAGCGCGTTCTCCTTCGGATCATCGGAAATTTTCAATGTTCCGCTGCTCCAGGGTTTCCAGTCAGCCGCGCGGGGAGTAATTTCAAGTTTCGGCTGACTCAGGAGTGGCGGAAAATAGAAGCGCATGACCAGCGGCTGAGCCAGACTGGCGCTCTCGACTACCCGAAGCGAGGTGAAATTCTTGGCCGGGCACTTCAGTTGCCAGCGGAACACCTTCTCCGTCATCGGCGGCAAAGTTTCCGCAAGCTGTGCAGAGGATTCCGTAAGGAGGCCTTCGTCGGAAACATTCAGGCGGATTGTCTGCGGCCTGTCGGAGAGATTGAACGCGCGAATGACCAGTTCAAATTCCCGGGAGCGCATGATGTAACCGCTCCGCATCCGGGCCATCTTTTCAAATTCGGTGCGCAACAGGACCGGGCGTGCTGCTGGCCGTACCCGCCGGTCTGTCCGGAAACGGTTTCGGATCCGGGTGAGAACGGTCTGCGAATTGACCGGCAGCGGCGTTCCCGGCTGCAGCTCAACATAGAGGATATTTCCTGCGAAGTTGTAAGATCCGGCGGCATCCGGTTTCAGTTCGGCACCGTCCATCTGGAAGACAGTTTTTGCCGGAATCGTCCGCAGAGCAAGCGGTTTGTTTTTTCCGACTGGATCGCGATACATGACGAGGATTCGGCGCTCGTTATTCTCAAAAAGCAATGCCTCTTCGCAGCCCGGAATTTTCTCCGTCATCGTGCCGGCATACCGCAGGTTTGAGAGCATTCGCACAGCGGTAGCGTAGGCCGCCAGGGTGCGCTGCGGCGAGAGAGACCAGTCGAGCAACGAAAACACCTGATTGAAATTATAATCTTCCGGACTGAAATGCAGCTGGAACTGGAAGAATTTCTCCACTCCCATCGCCCGGGCATCGATCGCCTTCCGTACCGAGGCGTCGGCACAGGCCAGATCCTCGGCGACCACCGGTCGCGTGCCGCCATGATACCATGCCTTGCCGGATTCGGTGATCCACAGCGGCGGAACGTTACCAAGGGTAAATTTTTCCATCAACGAGGTGAGCAGATCGAGCCGGCGCCTCATCTCCAGCGGCTCCGCATAACCGTTGACTCCGAAGATATCGATGCTGTCGAAGTAGCCGTTTTCAACGAAGGTCTGCAGATACTCGGGGCGCACGATACAGGATTCGGCAAATCCGGAAAAAGCCATCCCGACCAGCGGCGTGGAAAGCGAACTGCTGTCGAGCAGATAGCGCATGTAATGCGCCATCAGAGAAATCGCATCCGGAGGTGCTGCAACGCGCTCCATATCCCACTCATTGCCCGCCTGGGCACCGCTTGCCTGAGCAGCATCGAGCTGGAGCATCTTCCGGAGAATCGGGGTGAACCGGGCATAGTCCAGCGGTAGAACCTGTGGCTGCTTCCGGGAAAAAATTCCCTCCGCTCCACACCACCCTGGAAAGTGCGCATAATACATCAGAATGTGGAGGCCGTTCTCCCGCGCCGCGTTCTGCGTCTCCTGGGCCAGATCGACATTGTACAGAAATTTGTCCGGAGCTGGAGCCTGTTGCCAGAGCGTGTCCATTTCGCGCAACTGACCGATGCCCAGCCTTCGCAGAAGGCGCATGTGCTGGCGAATGGTTTCCGGTTTTTTGAAAATGCCGTTCCGGTAGCGCGGCTGGCCCGGGCGGCTGTAAACCATGGAGGAAAAGACGGAGTTTACCCCCCAGTAGCCGTCTTCCTCCTTGTCAAAGGCGTCAAAGGCGTAGACTCCGATGCGTTGATTCAGTTCGGGAAAGAAGAGATCGGTCAGCCCCCGGGGAAAACTCTCCCGGATGTGCAGATCGCCCTTTTTTGCCGTGGCAGATCCTTTGCGGAACACTTTCCCTGCATAATCGCTCATCTCATAGCGGAGCGTCGCATTCTCCGGCATTCCTTTCAGCTGAAGTTCGATCACCGTCGGCTGATCCGGCGTAACGAAGAAGGTGTTCAGATCCCTGGGGAATAAATATTTCTGCGGCTCTTTGAACCCACCGGAATCGGCTGTCACCGGCACAGTGGCAAATGCAAAGAGGAGTAGTAACAGGATCAAAAAGCGTAATTTCATGATGGATTCCCTTTTGCTGTCGGTTGAACTTTCATTTTTTACGGAAACATTTCCGGAGGAGCTCCCGGAGAAAATCATCTGCCGGCGGTGATTTCCGTCCCGTCAAAGGTGCCCCAGAAATAGTTGGTTTTTTCTACACCGTAGTCGCCGTTCCAGGGGGCGACAAACGGAAATCCCTGATGCATTGCAATTTTTACATGGCCATCCATGTAGAGGACGTTGATCCCGGCAGAGGCACCGTGTCGCCAGAGATTCGGTTCAAAGGGAAACACCGAGCAATATTGCCCCGGAGTATTGCCCGGCCAGGCGCAACCGTTCGGCGTGTTGGCTCCGGAGTAGACCTGATAGATATCCATCATGACTCCACGGCGGGAGGGCTGCTTGATGGCTTTGGCATTGCGGCTTTCCAACTTCAGATTCAGCCCGTAATCGACCACGCCCTGCTGGCGCGGAATCGGCACCGAAGAAGGGCAATCATAGGGGGGCAGTGGCGTGGTGGCCTGCAGAACATCGCCGTAGACGATGCAGTTTGTCTTTTCAGAGCCGGGGTGCATGTAGACATAAAAGACATCCAGCCAGCCCCCGGAGTTGGTCCCCCAGTTGCTGAAGGCCGAGGGAAACCAGTCGCCGAAGTCGTTCATGTAGGAGAGAATGGTTTTCCCCTGCTGATTGAGATTGTTCTGGCAGCTGACGTCGCGCGCTTTCGCCCGCGCCTTGTTCAGCGCCGGCAACAGCATTGCCGCCAGAATCGCGATGATCGCAATTACGATGAGCAATTCAATAAGAGTAAATTTCTTCTTCATGGAGAACCTCCTTTGTGGTGGTACTGTCAGAGAGAAAACAATGGAATCCGCGATGAAGTGCGAGCAGGCAACCGTGCAGCAGTTGAACTACTCCAGCTCCGGAACAACAGGAGAAATCCACTCGCTCGAGTATTTTCTGAAGCGGAACAAGTTCGGCAGCAGTGAGTGTTGCGTTGTCGTCCAGCAGAACAGCAATGAGGCAGTTGCCGATGCTGCGCAGATAGGAGTTCGGTTCGGCATAGGCGTTTCCGAAGCAGGGATTCAGATAGGTTCTGCCGTCGAAAATCGCAGAGCGCCCATCGGTGGAGAGTGTCTGCGGCGTGAGTCGCATCGGCAGAAGTCGCCAGTTTTCATAGAGTGTTCCCCAGTCGCCGGAGAAGGAGAGCGCGGCCGTCAGCTGTTTCCGGAGAAGCGGCAGGGCGAAGCAGGTGACCTTCTCCATCGCGGAGGCAACGGAGTCGTGCAATTCGGGAAAGAGATCGCTTTCCCGGAAAAAACGCAGCGAGAGCTGTATCTGCGCGATCGGAATATCCCAGCCGCACTCCCGCGAGGTGACCTTGAGCGTTTCTTCTAGGCCGGGAGCGATGTAACGGTTCGTTGCGTCGAGCCAGTGGGTGTCACCAGTCGCCTCGAATGCGGCGGCATAGATCATGGGCAGCCGCAGCATTTCGTGTGCGCTGCATTGCCACATTTTCGATACGATAGCCCGACCGCCGTCGAGACGACCGAGGTCGTAGTCGTGTTCCGGTGTCACAACCTGTTCACAGTAGCATGCAACGGCGCGCAGGAGTTCCCGCGCCTGTCGGCGTGCCGGTTCCGGCGCGTCGGGGAATGCCCGTAGAAAGCGCCACACCCCGTAAACCGCAAGCGTGAACTGATCACGGGAAGAATTACTGTAACAACTCTTCCCGTCGCGCGGCGTAATGCCGCGTGCAATAAATCCGGTACGGCCGTGTACGGTGGCACAGCGGTGAATGCCGTTCAGCAGATGGCAGGCAAACGACGTTTTCTCCGGGGAGCTGCCTTCTTCCTCGCGACGGAGGCGCAGAATGTCAAGTGCAGATCCGGCGTTGAGCATGCAGTCCTCCATACCGGTGCTCCAGCCGCAGGGATTTGGGAAGCTCGCGGCAATCTCCTCCGCCGACGGCAGGTGATCGAACCGGTGATCCGGATTACGGTCGGTCACATAATCGTAGATCAGCTCCATTTCGGGGTGATACAGGCAGTTCTGGAGCTGATTCCAGAGGTGTACTACAGGTAACGGCCGGATGTTTTCTGCAAGTCTCAATCTGTTCCCTCTTGTTTTTTCGTTCTTATATTATTATAGTAAAAAAATAGAAAAAAACAACCATTTTTCCCCTGTTTATATTGTAAAAAGAGTAAATTATATTTGAA
>NZ_DBEXAY010000159.1:0-9420 GCF_048170485.1 Victivallis sp.
TAAATGTGAAATATTTTTCATATCAGCTCTTGAATTTCACGTTCCTGTGATGTATACTGAAAGCAGACAGAACGGGAGCGAAAATGAATCGGAAGATCACAGTCAGAGAAATTGCGGAACACTGCGGCGTCAGTATGGCGACCGTTTCGCGGGCGATCAACGGGAACTCCTATGTGAGTCCGGAGCTGCGGAAGAAGATCCGGGAATATCTGGAAGATATCGGCTGGGAGCCGCGTAATCTGCCGGGGACGAGGCAGAACGGGCTGGAGCCGGAGGTGGCTGTCATCGCCAGTCTGGAGCTGCTGGACCATCCGGAGAGCGCCCGTGAGTTGAAGCTTCTGGTGAGCGAGCTCTACCTTGCCGGATTCCGGCCGGTTCTCCGGCTCGGGCACCGTTCGGAGTCGTTGCGGCGCTGTCTGGAAACCCGGCCGGACCTGGTGGTGCTGAACGGGTTCAGCGACCGTCTGTACGAGGATGTGAAACGTCTGCAGGAAACTGGAGTCCGTGTGGTCGGGTTCGGAGAGGCCCATGCCGCTCCCTGTCCGCTGGTGATGAGCGATCATTTTGCCGCGGGGCGTGAGGCGGCGGAAACGCTGCGGAAGCACGGGGCGCGGCGAATCGCTCTTTTCGCCATGATGGGGGCGCAGCCCCATCCGGAGGATCTGGGGAAGATCTATTCCCGTTCGGCGAAGATCATCCGGGGTATCCGGGAGGTGTTTCCCGAGTTTGATCCGGCGGCGGACGCGGTGAGCGACTGTTTCGGCGATCTGACCGAATTCAAACGGATGCTTTCCTCCGGATGCTATGACGGCTGGGTGCTTGGGGACGCCCGGCGGCTGGAGGAGATGGTTGCGCAGGCGGGGGAATTTCAGGTGATGGAGAGCCGGGTGGTGCTTTTGCAGACGCATGCGTTGTCTCCGGTCCCTTCGATCTGCCTCAAGGTGCTGGCGGAGAACGAACTTGCCCGGATTCGGAAGCTGCTTGAACTGATTCAAAGACCCGTCGGAAACGCGGAGCGGAGCGTGAGCGTCCCATACCTTGGAACCCGCTGCGGCGGAAGGCGAAGAATGAAAGGAAATTCGGATTCTGACCCCGGAAAACTTGAGGGTTGAGGGGAAAATGGAAGAAACTCCAGTAGCTTTCGCGCTGATCGGCGATCCGCAGTACGCGGACCGGGAATCCTGCGGAGAACGCAACTACCGGTCCGGGCACCGCCTCCACCGGGAGACGGTGCGGCGATTGAACGGCATCCGCGATCTCGATTTCGTGGTGAGTCTCGGCGATCTGGGCGACGGCTTCTCGCGGGAGGAGATCCCGCTGATGCTGGAGAACCTTCGACTCTCCACCGTGCCGGTCCGCCACGTGGTCGGGAATCACGATTATGTGCAGTACTCCGAGTCGGAACTGCTGAACCTATTCGGGCTCAACAGCATGTCCTATGATTTCTCCGTCGGGAAGGTGCGGTTCATCGTCCTCAACGGACTGGATGTGAGCCGTTTTTCGCCGCCCGGCTCGGTGCGCCGCCGGCTCGCCGCCAAATTCCGTGCCGCCCATCCGTGGCTTGATCTGCGGGAATGGGATGGCATGTTGTCGCCGGATTCAAAAGCGTATCTCAAAGAGAAGCTCGAGGCGAGTCGGGATGCCGGCGAGCTCGCCGTGATCTTCTGCCACGTGCCGCTCTGGCTCGACGCCAGCGGCGAAAACGCGCGTATGTGGGATCATCAGGAGCTGCTCGAACTTCTCGACGGTTTCGACCATGTCCGTGGCTGGTTCTCCGGCCACTATCACCCCGGCGGCATCGCACTGCGCAACGGCGTGCTGCACAAGACGGTGCGTGCAATCTGCAATGCGGCAACCCCGACCGCGACCGTCGTCCGGATTTATCCGGACCGGATCGAACTGGAGGGGATCGGGGAAGAGCGGAATTTCATCTTCCGTTTTCAGGCAAGTTCCGCCTGCATCCGCGGATTTGCTCCCCCCGGCAGCATCGTCATGGCGGATACCGGCGAACTGGCGGAAACCGCGCCGGACGGCACGTTCGCCCTGACCGTCGTTGCCCCGGGAATCTATTCGCTGAAGGCGGTGGCCGAGGGAAAAAGGGATACGTTTGTCCCGAATCTCCGCGCGCCGGCCGACGGCGTCGTGATCGCGATGGAGGAGGCGCCGGACCGGCATCTTGTCCGGGGGGAGTGTTCCGGACCGGCGACGCTCAAGATCACCGATTCCGGAACGCCGGTCCGCTGGTTCGATCTCGCCGGAACTCCGTTCGGCGGGGCGGAGGTCTCCCGGCCGGTATGGCATGAAAAATCCACGAGTTTCTGGACACGCGGATCTTACGCGTTTTCCGCCGCAGGGCGCCCGGAGGTGCGGGAGGAGCCGTACTGGCCCGAATTGCGGGAACGGGGGTGGTTCAAAGGGGACTTTCATGCGCATCTCATCCACGGGGAGAACATCTATCAAGGGAATCTGCCGCTCTTCGCGTTCGCGGCCCGGGCGGAGCATTACGACTGGCTCTGGTGTTCCTCCCGGTTCGCCAACGACGGCGATGTCACCGATTACAAGCGCCTTGCGGAGCGATTGTCCGACGACCGCTTTCTGCTGCGGCTCAATGCCGAGTTCCCGAAAAACTGGCGTGGCCACGTCGGCAATGTCGGCGTGGAACCAATCACGCTGTTGACGGATACCGAAGGCGTGACGAATTTTGAACTGGCGCGGCGATACATCACTTCGCACGGCGGCGTGGCCATACCGGTTCACCCGCTTTACAACGACGTGATTCGCGAGGAGGATGGCCGCCGATACTCTTGGATGACCGGGAAAGAGGTCTTTCTCTGGCTTCTCTGCGCGCCGGAGATGATGCCCTGTCTGGATCTTTTCTACAACGCCGACACGCCGGGCGCATCGGAATTCTGGTATATGCTGCTGAATCTCGGCTACCGGATCGGTTGCTGCGCGACCAGCGATTCCGCCTTCGACGTCGGCCGGACGCCCGGCGACGGGCGCGGCGCGACCTTCGTCCGGATGGAGGCGCTGACGGAGGCGGCACTTCGGAAGGGGCTGCGCGAGCGGCGGACGGTCACCACCTGGGATGGGGCGGTGGTTTTGCTCGAGATCGACGGCCGGACCAGCGGCGATATACTTGTGCCTGACGGCACCCGGCGCCGGGTGCTGCTCACAGTGTACGACCGGCCGGGGAAAGCGATCGACTTGAAATTGATCCGCAACGGGCTCTGCGTTACCACCTTTTCCGGAACGCTCCCCGCGACCGGAACGCTTGTGTTCGAGCAGGAAATCATCGAGCGGGAACTCTGCTGGTATCTGGCCGAGTTGCGGGAAGCGGGAGTTCCGGAGCGGATCCGGTCTGCGGCGTCGCCGATCTATTTCCGCGACGGGCGGTTCCGCGAACCCGAGGTGCTGGCCGCTCCCGCCCGTTTCAGCCGGGAGTTTCTGGACTGGATGAAATTTCTCACCATCGACGAGCTGACCCGTGTTGCCACGCTGGAGCGCTTCCGGAAGTTTCTCTCCCGCTGAGCCGGCGAATCTCCGTCTCACGCGTCGCCGCGGTGGCGCCACTCCCCCGGACGGAAGCCGATCACCCGCAGGAATTCCTGGGAGAAATAGAACTCGTTGCAATATCCGAGCTGATAGGCGATCTCCTTGAGGGACAGCTGGTCTTGATTCAGGAGATATTTCGCCTGTTCCATCCGGCAGGCGATCCGGTATTCGCGGGGCGTGCAGCCGAACTTTTTCTTGAAGTTCCGGCTCATCACCACCGGATTCAGATGAAATTCCGCAGCGAGGGAGGTGATGGAAACAGGAAGATCCAGATTGCTCTCCAACCGTTCGCGGATCAAGTTCAAGTACCCGTAAGCCGGAGGGGTGCCGCCGACCAGCAGCGAGAGGGCGCAGAGCAGAGAATAGGTTTCACCCATCAGCAGCGACAATGCCTCCCCGCTCGTCTCGCCGATTCTGGCGGAGATCAACCGGAACTTCTCCTCGAACAGGGCTGCTCCTTCCGGCGAGTCAAGGCAGAGCGGCCGGGTGAGATTGAGCGTCTCCAGAATGGAGAGAAGATTGATTCCCTTGATCTCCAGCACCTTTTTCTGGTAGAAATTCCCCCGGCGTGACTGAAACCGGTAATGGACGCCCGGAGGAAGCAGAAGAAGTTTTCCGGGTTTCAGCAGGATCTGTTCCGTCTCCACCTCAAACGCGAGCTGCCCGCGGGAGAGCGAGACCAGAAGCAGGTAGGGGCAGTTGCTTTCTTCGAAGGAGAACGGAGAGCGCCGGCGGCTCTCCTCCGTGGCATGGGGGTAGATCGGCCAGCTCCGGTTCCGCCCGCCTTTCCAGTGCAGAAGGGTGTGCAGCTCCAGCTCACGGTACTCGCCGGACATGTGGCGAATGTTTCTGCGAATCGTCATTTTTCCATATTTTTTCAGTTGTTTTTCCATATAATTTATCACGGGAAATTCTTGTTTCAAGTGCTTTTTTGTGGTATAATTTTTACTGCAAAAACGGAGGAACAGATGCGCACAATCATGGAATTTGCAACGAGAAGCCCGGCGGTTCTGCCGCCGATCGGGAATGGGGAACTCTCCCTGCAGATCGATCCGGAGGGCGCCATGTCGCCGGAGTTCGGATTGAAAAGCATCTGCCCTGTCAGCAACTGGCAGGGCATGGTTCCGGGAATCCGCCGTGCGGGATGGCGTTGGGGGGGAGATCACCGTGCGGGGAGGGAACTGTTCCCGTTCGGCTTTTTCACGCAGGAGCTGCCCGGCCGGGGCGAGCCGAGTCGCCGCAGACTGACGTTCGATACCGACCTTGCGGAGGTGGTGAGCGAGATTTCGTGGGCGGATGGTACGGTATTGACGACCGAGATCTTCTGCCATGCGACGGAAAATCTGGTGGCGATTCGCAAGCGCGCCTCGGCCCCTGTGCCGTTCTGTTTCCATCACCATCCGGAACATCGGCGGCTCACGATGAAACCGCGGAAACCCGGCTTGTGGGATTGCATTTACGATCTGGATGAAATCCGGGAGGAACCTTTCGCGCTGTTCGCTTGCGGCCCCGGCTTCACGCCGGAGGAGAACGGACTGCTCTGGCGTGGAACGTTGACCGGGTGCGTCTGGATTCTGGCGTGGGGAGAGGCCGCCATCCGGAAAGCCGGGAACCTCTCTTTCGAGGAACTTCGCCGGGAACACCGTGCCGTCTGGGCTGCCTTCTACAAGCGCAGTACACCGCCACTGCTTCCGACGCGGATGAAACGCAGTTACGATATGGCGCTCTACCATTTGAAGATCTCCACCACGCGCTGGAGTGTGCCGACCGGTCTCTTCGATTCACACTGGCACGGCCGGTTTTTCGCATTCGACGAGCTCTTCATTCTGCGGGGGCTGCTCCGTGCGGGATGCTTCGAGGAGGCGCGCAGAATTCCGGCCTTCCGCATCGCCACCTTCGAACGGGCGAGGCAGCGGGAGTGCAAGGATGCGCGGGGCGACGGCAGCTGCTTTTATCCGCTCGAGACTCTGGAAGACGGAAGTGAGGGCGCTCCGGCTGGATTCTGGCTTGACCATGTCTTCCACAACGCCAATGTCGCGCTCTGCATTGCGGAATATGCAAAGTGTTCCGGCGACATGCGGATTCTGGAACAGGGCGGGAAAGAGGTCATCCGCTCCTGCGCCCTCTTCTTTGAACGACACATGCTCTACGAATGCGGAGGCCGGACGATCCTCGGCAGCTGTACCGATATGGAGCGGCTCGGGGAACACCGGCGCAACGCCTTCATGACCACCTGCGCTGCGATTGCGCTCTTCCGGATTGCCGCCGAATTCGCCGGTTCTCCCGCCGACGCCGGGCGCTATCGCGACCTGGCGCAACGTCTGGAAGCAGGCCTCCCGGTGGAGAACGGGCGTTTCGTCGCCTATCCCGGCGGGCCGGCGGCCTCCATCGGACTGCTGGGCGGATTCTACCCCTACGCGGTGCTTTCGCCGCAAAATGAGCTGGCGCAGGCGGCGCTGGATTCCTTCATCGCTTCCGAACGGCAGGTCGGCAACATGTACGATACCGGCAACTCCGTCTGCGCCTGGTACCGTCTCTGGAAGTGCATGGCCTGCCTCTATGCCGGACGGCGGGAAACGGCGGAGAATGAACTGGATCTTCTCCTTTCGGAAACCGGTTCCTGGGGAGAGTTGTTTGAAATTTACGAAAAATCCATGCGTCCCTTTTTCGCCACTGCGGAAGGTATTTTTCTCTCTCTGCTTCATCAACTTTACAAGCCGTAAGGAGACCGTATGAGAAAATTCACTTTAATCGAACTTCTTATCACGATTGCGATCATTTCCATTCTTGCCGCGCTTCTGCTGCCGGCGCTGAATTCCGCCCGGGACCGGGCGCGCACCATCCGCTGTGTCTCCAACAAGAAGCAGTTCATGCAGGGGCAGATCCATTACAGCGACGACTACAACGGCCGGATGGTTCACACTGCGCAGCTCGACGGTGCCACGCGCCGCTTCAACCGGATCCTGACCGGCAGCCGGATCGCCGTCACGCATCCGCTGAAGCCCTATTTGCCGTGGAGTGTCATGGTCTGCACCATGCTTCCGGATATTCCGACCGTGGAGGACATCAACTGGAAGGCGCAGGGAACCGGCAACAACATGGAGATCGCCGGCACCGTCGGCATGTGGTGGGATTACAAAGATACGGAACTGGAAAAAACTCTTGAGAAAACCGGCGACATCTTTGAGAGCGATCGCGGTTCCGCCGACTGGATTACCCGTTACTGCATGATCCTGCCGGGCAAGGCCCGGGCTCCCTCCTCCACCTATATTGTGGGGGATTCCGGACTCAACAACGCCAATTACGGACGGGACGCGGGCTGTTACATCATGGAACCGACCCGTACGACCGAGCGGCCCACGCTCCGGATGATCCACCAGGGCATGACGACCGTGGGCTTCCTCGACGGACACGCCGGAGCGTATTCGCCGCATCAGCTTCGTGAGACCGCGACCGGGTTGAACTCCTATTACAATCAAAATCTCAACTGGATTAAATTCTGAAAGGAAATCTGTTCATGCAACCGTTTCGAATCCTGTTCTATCTGGCTGTGCTCGGCGCCTCTTTTTGCCTCCCCGCGGCGGAGTCGCCGCACGGCGTCTGCGCCCATCTCTGCCGGGGAGAGTTCGCCGATGCCGAGGAGGAGTTCGGCATCTTTCGCGATCTGGGGCTGGGGGCGGTCCGGGTCTCCATCCCCTGGAAAATTGTCGAGCCGCGGCAGGGGGAGTGGGACTTCCGGATTCCGGACCGGGTGTTTGAGCTGGCCGAACCATCCGGGGTCGAAATCCTCCTCTCTCTCGGTTGTGACCAGACTCCGGCTTGGGGAACTCCGGTTTCCCGGCATCAGGAGGCATTTCTTTCCTTTCTCCGGCAGTGCGCCGAACGCTACGGCCGGAAGGTCCGTCACATCGAAATTTTCAACGAACCGAACCTGCTGCGGTTCTGGCAGGAGCCGCCGAATCCGGAAGCCTACGCGGAACTGCTCAAAAAGGCGGCGGCAGTGGTGCGCCGTTCTGCTCCCAACGTGAAGATTGTCTACGGCGGACTGGACGGCGCCGACGCGCGCTATCTGGAGGCCACCCTGAAATCCGGTGTGGCAGACAGCTTTGATATCATGAACATCCATCCGTATCAATGGTATCATTTCCCGGAAAGCAAACTGGCGTTCGAAATCGGGCGGATCCGCCGGACGATGGAGCGGTACGGTATCGGCGAAAGACCGCTCTGGATTACCGAGATCGGACTTTCCACCGGACGCAGCCGGAATTCCGGCTATGCGGCAAAGGCGATCGCCGCGGCGCTGGGGGCGCTTGGAATTTCGCCGGAGCGGCGGATTGCGGTCATCGTCGACCCCGACGCGAATTATTACACCGACTCCCCCCGGATTCGTACGGAAGAGATGATTCCCGGGTACCGGAACCGGAGAGCGATTGCGTTGCGGGAGCTGCCCAAGCTGGAGGTCCGCGATTGTCCCGCGCTTCTGCTCTGTGCGGACGGGGCATTCCCGGTCGCACAGGTTCCTGCGCTGCTGGATTACTGCCGCCGCGGCGGGACGCTGATCTTTCCTTTCGGTCTCCCGCTCTATTACGACCACACTCCTGATGGCGGAAGAACCCAGATCAACGACCGATTTATGAAGAAGTTCCACATCGGGTGGAGCAGCTGGTGGCTCCGCGGCTCTGCGGCGCCGAAGACGGTCGACCGATATGAAGATGCCGAGGGGTTTCCCGGGCTCGGGGCCAATCCATTCGGGCTTCAAGTGTTCTTTCACGATGGAAATCTGGAGCCGGGGGATCGTTTCCTGCCGCTGTTGTGGGGATGCCGGGGAACGTTCCGCGGAGCGGTCGGTGGAATCTACCGCCTGAACAGCTCGCTCAAAGGCAACATCATCGTACTGGGGAACGTCACCGCCAGCGATACGGTTTCGGAAACGCTTCAGGCGCAGCTTCTCCCGCGGACCTTCCTGATCGCCATGGGCGCGGGAGTCAAACGTCTCTTTCACTACTGCTTTCGTGACGGAGCCATGCATCTCTGGCGGGAAGCCTATTTCGGGTTGATGAACCGGCAGAACCAACCCAAACCGGCGGGAATCGCCTGCCGGACCTTGACCAGACAGTTCCCGGCCGGATCGACCATGCCGGTCGTCCGGCGGCACGGTGCCGTTTACACAGCGGCCTGGACGCGGCCGGACGGCGGCCGCACCGTCGCGGTCTGGAGCGTTTCCGACGAAGTGCCGGTCGAGGCGCGGGTAACCGGGAAATCTTCTGCCGTCGTCGATTACCTCGGGCGGGAGCGGGCGGAGAATCCCGCCGGCTTCCGCGCCGGTCCCGGAATCCTCTATTTCGTCGGAGACTCGAATTTTTCGCTGGAGCCGGTTCGCTGACCGGGATAAGAGGGAGGGCGGCGGCGGCGGGATGGTTCGTTGCCGCTCTCTTCGTGTCGAATTTTTCGCAGGCAGATGGTTCCGTCGCGTAAGAGAGGCGGAACTCCGGCTTGTGACTTGACTTTTTCGAATCCGGCGTTACGTTTCCTGAAAACATCAGTGCAATGCCGGAGGAAATATGAACGATTTTGACAAGTTGCGGAAACTGACCGGGGAGGTGGCCGATCTCGCCGCCGCCTTTGCCGTCCTGGAGTGGGATCAGCAGGTGTATATGCCCCCGGGCGCCGCCGCCGACCGCGCCTGCCAGATGGAGACGCTCGCCGGGGAACTTCACCGCCGCATCACCGCTCCCGTCGTCGGGCGGCTGCTCGACCGGATCGACCCGGAATCGTATCCGGAGGATTCCTTCGAACGCGCCTTCCTGCGGAAAACCAGACGCCGCTTCGAACGGGAACGCAAGGTCCCGGCCCGGCTCGCGTCGG
>NZ_DBEXAY010000160.1:0-4593 GCF_048170485.1 Victivallis sp.
GAAACAGGAACCATGCCCCGGGAAAATGCTCATTTCTCCGGGGAAATGAGCGGTTTTTTACTGTTTGGCATGATTTATGCTTATAACGTTTTCCCAATCAATGGCACCAAACCATTATTTCAGGAAGGGTTTTGAACATGAACAGTTATGTGCAGAAAGTGCTGGCTGATCTCCAGCAGACCAACGGTCAGGAAAAGGAGTTCATCCAGAGCGTCACCGAGGTGCTCAACTCTCTGAGCAAACTTCTCGATGCGCAGCCGAAGTATGAGAAGAACAAGATCCTTGAGCGGATGGTCATTCCGGAACGCGCGATCATCTTCCAGGTTCCGTGGGTGGATGACAAGGGCGAGATCCAGGTCAACACCGGCTACCGTGTTCAGTTCAACAGCGCGATCGGTCCCTACAAAGGCGGTCTGCGTTTCCACCCGTCCGTGAACCTCAGCATTCTGAAGTTCCTCGGTTTCGAACAGGTGTTCAAGAACAGCCTGACCACACTGCCGATGGGCGGCGGCAAAGGCGGTTCGAACTTCAACCCCAAAGGCAAGAGCGATCGTGAAGTGATGGCTTTCTGCCAGAGCTTCATGCGGGAACTCTTCCGTCACATCGGTCCCTCGACCGACGTCCCGGCCGGCGACATCGGCGTGGGCGGCCGCGAAATCGGCTACCTCTTCGGCCAGTACAAGCGCATCGTCAACAGCTATGACAGCGTGCTCACCGGCAAGGGGCTGAACTGGGGCGGCAGCCTGGTCCGTCCGGAAGCGACCGGTTACGGCGCGGTCTACTTCGCCGCCGAGATGCTCAAGACCCGCGACACCGGTTTCGACGGCAAGCGCGTGCTGATCTCCGGTTCCGGCAACGTCGCGCAGTACGCCTGCGAAAAGGCGACCCAGCTCGGCGCGAAGGTGCTCTCGCTCTCCGACTCCAACGGTTCCATCATCGATGAGGACGGCATCGACGCGGAGAAGCTCGCCTTTGTGCAGGAGCTCAAGAATGTCCGCCGCGGCCGGATCCGGGAATACGCCGAGAAGTTCACGAGCGCGAAGTACTATGAAGGCAAGCGTCCGTGGCAGCTGGTCAAGACCGACGTCGCCATGCCCTGCGCCACGCAGAACGAGCTCGAACTTGACGACGCCAAGGCGCTGGTCGCCGGCGGTTGCATGTGCGTCTGCGAAGGCGCCAACATGCCCACCACGCTCGAAGCGACCGAGTACCTCCAGAACGCCAAGGTCCTCTTCTCGCCCGGCAAGGCTTCGAACGCCGGCGGCGTCGCCACCAGCGGTCTCGAAATGAGCCAGAACGCCATGCGTCTCTCCTGGAGCGCCAAAGAGGTCGATGAGAAACTGCACGGCATCATGGTGAACATCCACAACGCCGCCCGCACCGCCGCCGCCGAATTCGGCGAGCCGGACAACTACGTGATGGGCGCCAACATCGCCGGTTTCCGCAAGGTTGCCGATGCGATGATCGATCTGGGCATCTGACACGCCGTCTGATTTCCCATAAATCCAGAGGTTCCGGAGTGATCCGGGGCCTCTTTTTTTTGAGCGGAGAAAAGCCGGCGGCGGGTTTTGCCTTTCCGGCTCTGGTGTGCTACATTAAGAACACCGCGCCGGAAAAACAAACAGAAGGAATTCAGGCATGAAACATCTCCTCCTCCTCCCGTTTTGTCTCGTCTGCATCGGGCCGGGAATTTCCCCGGTTGTCGCCGCCGCACCGGCTGCCGCCGCACCGGCAGTCGCTCCGGCTCAACGGTATCAGCTCAGCACCCACATTCTGGATGTCGGGCGGGGCCGGCCCGCTGTCGGGGTCCCCATCCTTCTCTACCGGCTGTCGAAACAGGAGGACGCCTGGGAGAAGGTCGGTGAAGGAGTCACTGACCGCAACGGCAGAATCGGCAATTTTCTCCCGCAGTCTCAATCCAATGACGGCATCTACAAACTGCGTTTCGAGACGAAAGAGTACTTCCGCAAACAGAAGCAGGAGTCGATCTACCCGTTTGTCGAAGTGGTCTTTGAAATCCGCGGCTCCGGGCATTACCATATCCCGATCACCATGTCGGCGAACGGGTACGGCACCTACCGCGGCAACTGAGGCGGCGGACTTCGCGGAGAACAGCCGCTGCGCGCCGGACTGGCGCTTCGTTGCCCTCCCGGTCGAATCCCCGGGATACTGCGTCCCCGGTGAAGAGGCTTCCCGCCTCTTTGCCGGGGAATTTTTCTTCATGCCGCCGGTTCGTTGGACGAAAAATGAACAAAATAGCAGGGAAAATCCCCGAAAAAGAACAAAATTGTAAAACTTTTCCACCTGTTCCCGCTCAAACCTCCTCATTTTTCAGGTTGGCATCGATTCTGCTTAAGAAAGGGCAGACAACCGTTAAGGGAAGCAAGGAGGTGGAAAATGAATTGCTTGAAGTTCGCGATCATTGGAATTCTGAGTGCCGTTGCACCGCTCATTCTGTTCGCCGGAGAACAGCCGGTGCTTCGCATCGGATACAGCGACTGGCCCGGCTGGACCGCCTGGGAGATCGCTGAAAAGAAGGGATTCTTCCAGAAACACGGCGTCAATGTCAAGCTGGAGTGGTTTGAGTACGGGCCGTCGATCGATGCGTTTTCCGTCGGGAAAATCGACGCGGTCGGCATATCCAACGGCGACGCGATGGTGCTCAACGCCACCGGAGCCAGAAACGTAATCATCCTGATCAATGATTACAGCAACGGCAACGACAAGATCGTGGCCCGCCCCGGAATCCGTTCGGTCAAGGAGCTGAAGGGAAAGAAGATCGGCGTGGAGTTCGGCTGTCTGAGCCACGCGCTTCTGATCAACGCATTGACGAAAAACGGCTTGAAGGAGTCGGATGTCAAACTGGTGAATATGCCGACCCATCAGGCGGCACAGATCCTGGAGACCGGCGAGGTTGACGCGATCGTCGCATGGCAGCCGCATTCGGGCAACGCCCTGGAGCTGGTGAAGGGATCGACGGCGATCTACACAAGTGCGGACGAACCCGGCATCATCTACGACGTCCTTGCCGTTTCGACGGAGAGTTTGATGAAGCACCGCGCCGAATGGCAGAAGGTGGTGGCGGCCTGGTACGATGTGATCGATTTTCTGAACGATCCGAAAACGCGGCCGGAGGCGATTAAAATCATGGCGGACCGGGTCGGCGTCTCTGCCAAGAAGTACGGCGGCTATATCGACGGAACCCGTTTCCTTACCGTGGATGAAGCGTTGAAACACTTCAAGAAGGCTTCTGGATTCGACTCCATCTACGGATCATCTGAAATTGTCGACAAGTTCTTCTTTGAGAACAAAATCTATACGAAGAAAATCGACGTGAACCGCCATATCACCCCGGTCTTTACGAAAAATTACCGGAAGAGCCAGCAATAAAGCCGTAACCGGCTGAGGAGTTTGATGATGAAGATGCAAAACACCGGCTGTTTTGCCATACGGAAAAAATTGACGAAACGGCAGGAATATATCCTGCTGTTTCTCTCGTTCGCGCTGCCGCTTCTGCTCTGGTGCCTGGTGAGCTACGTACCGTTTCTCTATCACCCGCTGATCCGGGTGACCGATGCGGGCGACAGCTTCCTCTGCGCAGCGGGGGATCTGGTCGAGCGCAGCGCGTTCGAGCGGGAGAACCGGGAACTGGCCGCCTCCGGCAGTTCTGTGATGAAGGGCGTGCGGGCGAATCCGGCCTATCTCCCCGCACCGCATGAGGTGGCGAAGGCGCTGGTGACCGCGTTCCTGACGCCGCCGCGGCGGGAGGGGGAGGCCTGGTTCCACGAGAGCATCGGGCACAGCATCCGGGTGGTGTTTCTCGGATTCCTGATCTCCTCGCTTCTGGGGGTGCCGCTGGGAATTCTCTGTGGTGCGTTCCCCTTTTTCGAGCGTCTGATCGAACCGTTCATCGAGTTTTTCCGCTATTTCCCGGCGCCGGTGTTTGCGACGTTGTGTGTGGCGATTCTCGGAATCAACGATGCGCCGAAGGTCGCGATTATTTTCATCGGAACCTTTTTCCAGCAGCTGCCGATGGTCGCCAACACGACCCGCAGTGCGGACGGCGCATTGATCGAGGCCGCCCAGACCCTCGGCGCGAGCAGGATGAGGATCCTGATGAAGGTCATCATCCCGAGCGTCCTTCCGCGGCTCTACAAGGATATGCGGATTCTGCTCGGATGGGCGTGGACCTATCTGATCGTCGCGGAGGTGGTCGGCACCAGTACCGGCATCAGCTGGTTCATCAATCAGCAGGCGAAATACCGCAACTTTGCGAATGTCTACGCGGCGATCATCATCATCGGCTGTATCGGTCTGGTTTGCGACATGTGCCTTGCATGGCTGGGGCGGCAGATTTTCCCGTGGGAGAGCAAGCGCAAAGGCATGCTCTACCGCGCGGCGGAAGAGATTTTCGGACCGCGCGACCAGGTGTTTTCCATCGTGCTCCCCAAAGAGGAAAGATACCATGTATAGGTGACAAGCAATTGTCGGAGTAGAAAAGAACTCCTTTGTCGAGTAACTTTGGAAATTTACTCAAACCAAATTACCGAAAAAGGAGCTCAAAAATGCAGAGAAAAGGTAGTGCCATTCGCA
>NZ_DBEXAY010000161.1:0-11274 GCF_048170485.1 Victivallis sp.
GGCCTGAATCACGATGAAAATCCAGGAATGTCCTCCGAGCAGATTGGTGGAAACGAGCGGTCTGGGGCGCTTCAGCATTTCAACTCCTCCTTGCGGTTGATCCCTTAGGTGTATGGAATATACACCGTTTTCGGCGGCAGTTCAAGCGCAGTTCTGCCGAACACCTCGTTCTCCGGTTCAGCGGAGACGTCGGAGCGCCGCCGCCGCTTTCCCTGCGTTGACCGAACTTTTCGCCTCCTGGCCGGCGAGCAGGGCGTCGAGTTCTTCGCGGAATTTCACCGTCTCATCCCGGTAGGAGAGCGGCTTGTTCTGATTGCTCTTGAAAAGTTCTGCGGCCGCTTTCTCCGCCGCCGGGAAGTCGCCGGTGCGGAAACGGGCCATCGCCGCGATCAGCTTTCCTTCGGCGGAATCCGGATGCATCGCCAGCGTCTCCAGCGCGGCCGGATACTGTTTGAGCATGTACTGCGCAAAAGCCAGAGCGGCGGAATAGCGGCGGGAGTCCGGCTCCTTGCCCAGGAGGTCGCGGTAGTACCAGGCGGCGCTGGTCCAGTCGCCGCTCTTTTCGGCTTCCCGGGCGGCGCTGAGCATGAACTCCGCGACGGCGCGCCGTTCGTCGAGCAGTTTCCCCAGGCGCGGTTCGAGTTCCGGATCGGGGGCGGCGCCGAGGTCGCGCGCGGTCTGATAACTGCGGGTGGCGTCCGCTTCGCGTGCCGGAGTGACGGCGAGGAAGAGACGGGCGAGCTCCAGCTGAGGCGCGGGGGCGCGCGGAGCAGCTTCCGCCGCTTCGCGGAGACGGGTTTCGGCGGCTTTCCACTCCTTTTTCCCGGCGAGCGCCCGTCCGGCCGCGAGGAGCAGCCGGGCGGAGCGGGGAGTGCGTTTCAGCAGGGGTTCCAGCTCGGTCAGGGCGCTGTCGTATTGCCGGAGGCCGAGCATCGCCTCCACGGCGTCGGCGGCGAGTTCCGGATCATCCGGCCTCGCTTTGCGGGCGGCGGCGATCAGCGGCAGGGCGCGTTCAAACTCTTCGCGCCGGAGCAGCAGTCGGCCCAGCCGTTCGGCGGCTTCCGGATTGCCGGGAGCCAGCTCCAGTGCGGTCCGGTAGTTCCAGATGGCGAGTTCGACGCTCTCTTCGGCCTCCGCCTTCTTCCCGGCGGCGATCAGTTCCTCGGGGGTGCCGACGCCGGCCGGTTTCACGGAGGTGCCGGACTCTGCCGGCGCGGCGGCGACGGTCGGCCGGGCGGCGAGTTCCGCCCGCAGTTTCTTTACCGTTTCGGTGAGGCGCAGATTCTCCTTCTGCCGGGCGCCGAGCTGTTCGCGGGCCTTGACGGCGAGTGCCAGTTCCTTTTGCGTCTCCGCCAGCTGCGTTTTCAGCTTTGCCGTCTCCGCGGCGTTTTTCCGGGCCGCTTCGCTCTCTTTGCGCAGCGCTTCGAAGTTGGTGCGCAAGGTCTGGAGCTCCTGCGCAGCTCCGGAGGCGGCGGCGAGTTCCTTGCGAAGCCGCGCTTCGGCCTCGACGGAACTTTTGAGCTGCTGTTCCAGACCGACGGTGGAGGCGCGGCTCTGTTTCAGATCGGCTTTGGCGGAATTGAGCTCCTTCTGCATCGTCTCGACGGAGGTTGTCAGCTCTTTGACCTGGCGGGCGGCGGTGTTGTAACGGCTCTCCATGGCGGCGAGATTGTCGGCGAGTTTCTTGCGGGCGCCGTCGGCGGCGGCGAGGGCGCGGAAATCCTCGCTGTTGCGGGTTTCCAGCCGTTTCTCCAGTTTTGCGCACCGTTCCGACCAGTTCTGCAGGTCGCTCTCGAGGCGGCGGCTCCGTTCGCGGAGATTTTTCAGTTCCACCGAAGAGAGCTCCGCCGCGGAACGTTCCTGTTCCGCTTCCTTGCGGAGCCGGACGCATTCGGTCTCCAGCCGGGCGCGGAGCGCTTCGAGCCGGGTGGCGGTCTCCTGAGTCCGGACCAGTTCCAGCTGAAGTTCCCGCTGACGGTTTTGAAGTTGGACGTTCTGATCCTGCCCGGCGGCGGCATTTTTCTCCATCTCCGCCAGCGTCTTGCGCAGTTTCCGGCTCTCTTCGAGCAGCTGGGCGTTCAGCGTGACCGAATCGCCGCCGCTCTTGAGCGCTTCGCGCAGCTGGCCGCGCAGCTGGGCGAGTTCCTGCGTGCGGGCGTCGTCGCGCTCCGTCGCCTCCTTGAGTTTCTTTTCCGCCTGGTCAAGCCGGAACTGCAGGGCGCTGCGCTGAGAGACCGCCTCTTCCTGAAAACGGCGCAGTTCCGCAAGTTCGCGTTCGAGCCGGGTGGCCTCGGCCTCCTTCTGGCGGGCGGCGGCTTCGGCGATGCCACGGGCGTTGAAGAGCTCCGCCGCGTCGCGATCCAATTTCTGAATCCGCGCTTCAGCGACCTGAAGACGTTTGGCGGCGACTTCGGAGTTGAGCTTCTCCTCGAGAAGCTGTTTGCGGAGCTCTTCGATCCGGCCGTCCGGTTCGAGCGCCTGCTGTTCCAGAGTATGGTAGCGTTTCTCCAGAAGCGCGTATTTTTCCTGCTGGATGCGCTGGTCGCGGAGAAGGTTGGCGATTTCCGCCGCGGCGGTCTTGCCCTGTTCGACCTGGCGGCGCAGCTCCTCCAGTTCGGTCATCGCTTCAAAGAGCTTCTGCTTGTACCCGGCGGCCTGCTGGCGGATGCTCTGGAGTTCGACGAAATCCGCACCGGCAATCGCGGAGGATTCCCGGGGTGCAGGGGGGGCGGCTGGACGGCTGCCGACCAGTTTTTTCAGCGCGTTCAGCTCCCGGTCGCAGTCGTTGATCCGGCCCTGAATGATGCTCTGGTTCCAGTCCGGCCGCGCCTTCTGCACGTTGACGTAGTGGCGGCGGGCGGCGTTGAACTGCTCGACCGCGCCGACGTAGTCCCCCTTGTCGCGAAGTTGAATTCCTTTCTCGAAGGTGGTGTAGCCGAGCCGCCAGGCATCCCACGGCGAGAATTCCGCGGCGGCCAGCGGCGCGAACGCCGGCAGAACGAAAAGAACGAGGAGTACGAGATATCTCATGCGTTGACAAACTCCAGAAATTTATGGCGGAACCGCGGGGCGATGGTGAACACCAGTTCGAGTTCGCCGCGGTCGTTGTAGTGTTCTTCATAGATCCGCCCGGACGCGTGGGCGAGGGCGGCGAGGTCGTGCCGTTGAGGCGGCAGCGTGACCCGCAGCAGCTGATGGTGTTCCGACGCGAGCGAGGTGAGCCGCTCCCGGAGCAGGTCGAGCCCTTCGCCGGTCGCGGTCGAGAGATAGAGCGCGTCGGGGAAGAGCCCGCGCAACCGGGCGAAGAGCACCGGATCGGCGTTGCGGTCGACGAGGTCGATCTTGTTGAAAACGACCTGAATGTTCTTCTCTTCTGCGCCCAGCTCCTTGAGCACGGTAAGCGTGGTCTCCCACTCCGAATCGATCTGCGGACTGGAGATGTCGAGCACCAGCAGCAGGAAATCGGCGAGCACCGCCTCTTCGAGGGTGGATTTGAACGCCTCGACCAGCGAATGCGGCAGTTTGCGGACGAATCCGACCGTGTCGGTGAGCAGAAGTTCCAGATTGTTGTCGAGCACGATTCGCCGGGTGGTGGGGTCGAGGGTGGCGAAAAGCTGGTCCTTCACCAGAACATCGGCTCCGGAGAGGGCGCGCAGCAACGAGGATTTCCCGACATTGGTGTACCCGACGATCGCCCCGTGGGGAACGGCGTTGCGTTCGCGCGCCTTGCGCTGGGTGGTGCGCTGTTTGCGGACCACCTCCAGCTCTTCGCGGAGCTGCTGAATGCGCCGCCGGAGCAGACGGCGGTCGGTTTCGATCTGCGCCTCGCCTTCGCCGCGGGTGGTGGCGCCGCCGCCGTGCTGGCGGGAGAGGTGGGTCCAGGCCCGGGTGAGGCGGGGCAGGGAGTACTGGGCGCGGGCGAGCGACACCTGCAGAACCGCTTCGCGGGTATGGGCGCGTTCGGCGAAGATGTCGAGGATCACCTCTTCGCGGTCGATGACACAGCATCGGGCGAGCCGCTCCCAGTTGCGTTGCTGGGAGGGCGAGAGGGGGGTGTCGAAAATGAGGCAGTCGGCCTCGCACTCCTGCGCGAGCTGGGCGATCTCCTGCGCCTTGCCGGAGCCGACGTAGTACTGCGGCATCACCTGGTGGAGGCTGACGACGACCGGCTCCAGGGGGACGATGTCCAGATTGCGGACGAGATCGGCGAGCTCATCGAGGCATTCGGAAATCTCGGCCTCGGTCTGGCCGGGTTCCCGGATGCCGACGAGCAGCGCTCTCTCCACCTTTTTTCTGGAGTCTTCGGCAAGATCGATCATGTCTGGAATCTGTTTCTTCGAATTGGTTCAATATGATTCCATACACAATACACCCGCTTTCGCAGAATTCCAAAAAAGAAGCGGCGTTTTTCAAGCAAAAAAATGAATTTTCACCCTGTTTTCCGGAATCGCCGGAGAGGTCACTTCTGGAGGCGTCGGTAGAAGCCGTACCAGAGATTCTTGTCTTCGAACTGGGAGGAGCGCAGCGTCAGGACATGCCCGTCGAGGAAAACGATATTGGCCCGGTCGTTGCCTCCGTGCCGGTACGCCGGCTGATTGGCATTGGCCCCGCCGTTGGGAACTTCGCCGTAGAGAACATAGCAGCTGTTGGTCCACCGTTCGTATTTCACGGCCCAGTCGATTGCATCCACGAAGGCCATGCGGCGGGAGGGCGAGTAGACGCGGGGAAGTTTGTAGGCATGGATCTGGTCGCCGTCGGTGCCGCTGGTATGCCAGGCGGTATTGTAGAACTCCTCCGCCGTTACGCCGTAGGTCTGCATGAGGCTGGGGGCTCCGGTGACGTCAGGATTTTCCCGCGCATACGTGGCATCCGGACAGATCATGCTGGCGGGAAGTCCATGGTGCGCCTGTTCCGTCGCCGCATTGGCCGGCTTTCTGCTGTCACCCAGAAAGCGATGAAAATCGAGATTGCTGAACCAGTGCTGCCGGCTGCTGTCGGCTGCTCGCATCCCGGGAACCCAGAACTCGTCAAAGGTGTTGGCGTAGAGGGCGCCCGCGGTTCCGAATTGTTTGAGAATGTTGGAACACTGAATTTTCTTTGCAACGACCCGCGCCTGATTGAGCGCCGGAAGCAGCATGGCCGCCAGGATGGCGATGATGGCGATTGTAACGAGCAATTCAATCAGAGTAAAGCATTTTCTCATGGTGTTGGTTCCTCCTCTGGTTAGGGGTTCTGTTCCAGACAAATATCGGTGATTTCAAATTCAGCGGCACGGCGCGGGAAGCCGTATTCCCGGTCCTTGCCGTTGTAGAAGAGCAGTTCGGGACGCAGCTGTGTCGAGTCGAAGCCGGCGCCGGTCAGCCGGAAATCCTTTGCAATGTCAAGACGGATTCTGACCCATCCCGCCTCTTTGGGAGGAAGGTGGATTGTGGCGCTCCGGGACGATTTCCAGTTCTTCTCCGGAAGCACGACGTCGATCTGACCTCCGGTGCTGCTTTTGACCAGAAAACTGAGGGTATGGAACGGTGCATGTTTCAGCTGAGCCTGTTCGAAATGGAGAATGGCATAGGGAACATGATTGCCGGAGTTGGCGGGGAAATGAATCCGAGCCACTTCCCGGACATCGGCCGGATTCGGCAACGGGAGCTGTTTCACCGTCGCCTTGGGGCCGTTCGGTTCGGCTCCCGCACTCCAGCTGGTGCCTCTGCTCTTTCCGGAAAAGAGAGGAATCCGCCGACTGCGGGCCGGTTCTGCGGTGACGGCCGCCAGGATCGGAATCGGACCGTTCCCGCCGGGAACGCAGAGAAAATCGAACGAATCGATCGCAACCTCCGGCCGGGGATTGTTCCAGCGGAAGACGAAAAATCCAACCCGGCCACCGACCTTGTTGACTGTGGTGAAGGCCGGCAGAGCCTCCTGGAGCGCCTCCGGTTTCCACCAGTCATCGACGTTGATTCCGGCCAGAATCGGGCAGTCGACCGTCTTGCCGTCGCTGTAGTGAAAGCGGTAACTGCCGCACTCCATCGGGAAGGGCACCCAGGCCGCGGTGTGGAGAAAGTAGAGAGTGGAAACCTTGTCTTTTACCGGAATTCCCCGGATCGCCTCCGGCAGAGCCCGGCGTTCCCGACCACGAAGCATCAGGCAGCTGCGGCCGCCGTTCTGCGCCGGATCGATGATTGCAAAGGGAATTCCCGCCGCCGTCTGCCGTCCGGTCGGAATCATGCGGAAATCATTCTCGCCCTGATCGGTCCAGCCGCCTTTGCCGTCCTCAGCCTTTTCATCGGAGAAGCCGCGGTTGGCGAAGGGGGCGAGAGAAAGAAATTTCGGATTCTTCGGCGCGGAATAGGCGGTGCGCAGAAAGAATGGGCGTTCGAGGTTTCTGGCCGCATAAAGTTTTTCCGCCGCGGCGTGGTAGCGCAACAGATTGCCGAGAAGGCGCGCGGCAGCTCCATTCTGTTTCCAGATCGGAAGGGCGCGGAAGGTCGATATGAGAACACGCCCCGCTCCGTCTTTTGCTTCTGCCGCCGCGGCGCCGAGCGCGTGATCGTAGGTGGCGGCTCCTCTGGCTGCGAGCGCGGTGGTGTTCAACGGGGAGAGCACGTTGATCGCCACGCTGCCCTCCGGATTTTCCGCCCAGATGTCGAGATCGTCAACCTGGAGACCGGAGAAGAGCGGATGAGCCGGAATGATCGCTTCAATCAGGGGGTTGGGCGCCTCGATGACCTTGAATTCCGGATATCCGGGCAGTTCGGAGTCGCCCGGTTCGAGAATCAGCAGAAATCCTCCCTTCTTCACCCACTGCCGCATCGCGGTGATGAGCCGGGAATCGTGCGTCGGAGCCGGCGGGAGAATTGCCCGCTGGTACTGAGTTAGCTCCTCCGTGCGTTCCAGCTTGTCAAACGGAATTTTCAGCTGTTTGAGCAGGGATTCCAGTTCCGGGTTGGAGGCGAGCAGTGCGACCGTCCGCGGATTCTTCGCCGGGCGGAGCGCCTCCGCCGTCGGTTGAAGGGTGACCTCATAGCCATTGCGGCCGATCTCCCGTTCTCCGTCGAACAGGGTCAGGCGTATTTCTGCCGCACCGCTGTTCAGCCCGGCCGGCAGCTCGATGACGACGGGGACCTTGGTGGAGCTTCGTTGCGCGAGAGGGGGGAATTTCACTTCGGCGAGCTGCTGGATTCCGCCCGCGGCGGACAACGCAATCCGGAGCCGGGGCGCCTTCAGCCTGGGACCGTTCTGGTTGAGCAGAAATGCTTCCAGTTCATAACGCCCGGGTACCGTGAGCTGACGGGGCATGAGACGCTCCTGACCGGGATAGCGGAGACCGGGGTAGATCGGCTGATTCCAGAGGGTGGCGTTCTCCATGTTGTGAATGGCGAACCACGGCGCGAAGCCGGCAATCCGGGTGTCGCGCCGGATCAGTTCGGCGAGCCGGATTCCCAGGCGATTTTGCAGATAGCGGGGGCCGCGGCCGGGATCGGTTGCCGCGGCGACGCCGATCACGCCGGAGTAGCCGGCGGCGCCGGGATTCCCCCAGGTGTAGGTGCGCTGGATCCGGTCGAGGTAGCGATCGATGTCGCCGAGCCGGAACGAGGGATCCGGCTGCATGCCCCAGCCGCCGCCGATACATTCGGAGATGATGTACGGCTTGTTCAGTCGGCCATCCTTGCCGAAGACCTGAACTGCGCGGTTGTAGTGGTGATCAAACGCGCTGTTCCAGCGGGTCCATGCCCCGTTGATTCCCGTGTAGAGATGCAGATCGACCACGTCGGTGTCGATGTTGGTTGCCCCGTAGAGATCGATGTCCCCGTTGCCGGCAAAGGCGCAGATCGGCCGTTTCTGGAGATCGATTCTGCGGGTGAGCCTGCTCTGCTTGGCCAGCTGGCGCGCGATTGCCGGGTCGCGGCGATGAGAGACTTCGTTGCCGAGGCTCCACATGACCACCGAGGGGTGATTGTAATCGGCGAGCAGAAAGCGCTCCAGTTCCGGCAGATTGTTCGCTTCGAACTTCTTCTCATCCATGCCGGTGATGAAGCAGCAGCTCCATTCGTCGTAGATCATCATGCCGAGTTCGTCCGCGAGGTCGAGCACCTCCTGGCGCACCGGCATATGAGCGGTCCGCAGCATGTTGTACCCTTTGCGGAGGTACCCTTCGATCACGGTTCGGGGAGAGATCGCATTGCCGTCCGGCGTGTTGTACCCGCCGAAGCGAACGGAATGGAGGCTTTCGAAATAGAGGTAGACCGGTTCGCCGTTGAGGGAGAATCCGGTGCCGTCGACCTTGAATTCCCGGAACCCGAACCGCGCCGTTTCCGCGCTGAGCACCTTGTCGCCGGTCCGGAAGTGGAGGGTTGCATAGTAGAGATGAGGCGCGGCCGGACTCCACAGTTTCGGCGCGGGGAAGGAGAGGCGAAGCGTCCCCCGGTTGACGCCGGGACGGAGCGTGACGGCCGGGAACTCCCGACCGGCGCATTCGGCAAAGGCGCGTGCATTGTTCACCGTGACGCCGGGGGTGACGACGACGGGCTCCTTCCCGGTATGCACCACCGTGTAATCAACCCGCAGATTTCCGGTTGCATCCGGCGTGAGCAGCAGGCGGTCGATTCGAGGTGCCGGTTTTGCCACGATGCGGACCGGCAGCCAGATCCCTCCCTTGAAGCAGGAGGGATCCCACATCGCCCCGTAGGTGCGGGTGAATTTCCCATCCGGCGGACGGAAATCGGAGAGCACGCGCAGTGCGACAAGATTCCTGCCCGGCTTCACCAGATCGGTCACATCGAACCGGGAAGGAACGAAATCGCCCTGATGGTGTCCGGCATGAGCGCCGTTGACGTAGATTTCCGCCTCGTAGCCGATCCCGTCAAACTGCAGTTCGAGACGCCCGGCGGGCAGCGGAGAGGGGAGGGTGAAGGTGTGACGATAGCAGCCTTTGAAATAGGAGTTGATGGTCTTTTTCGCATCGGCGCCTCCGGCGCTGACCGGATCGACGGCTTCGCCGGTTTTCAACACTTTGCTGTAGGAGTATTTCGGAACCATGTACCAGTTGAGCGGAACCGGGATCTCCTCCCACGTCTTGTCATCGAACTCCGGACGGACAAAGGCGAGTTCTCCGGCCGATGGCGCTGGGAACGGCGTGACCGAAGAACTCAGGCCGGAGAACTTCCAGCGGCCGTTCAGAGAGAGGCTCCAACGCATATCCGCAGGCCGGAATTTCCCGGCCGGAGTCTGAATTCGAATTTCTTCTCGCGGTTTCAGCGGCGGCATGGCGGGGAGTGCCCGGTCCGCCGGCTTCCATTCTACCGCCAACATTGTCACCGGGAGCAGTATTCCCAGCGCTGCGTGGTACAAACTTTTTTTCATTGCTGTAACAGGTTCCTTTCCATACCGTCGGTAAATTGCTGGTATTTTATGTTTCTCTGAACATATTATACTCGATGATTTTGAAAAAAGATTTGACAAATGCGACAAAAAGTGGTATTTTTACGACAATTTGAAAAATGATTTTTATGTGGAATCCGGGCAATGAGCATTGTGCGTGACAATCATACGGCGATACTCACGATACCGCGGAGCAGTGTGTTTCGCGATATCGTGCACGGGCTCCGCGTGGTGGCCAAGCGCTATTTCCTGAACATCGATGGGGTTCACGGGCATGATTTTTTTGAGCTGGTGCTGGTTCGCTCCGGAGGCGGAGTGCATGTGACGGAACGGGGGGAGACACAGCTGGAACGCGGCGATGTCTATCTGATTCGTCCCGGTGCTCTGCACTGCTACCGGGATCTGCAGGACCTGGAGATTGTCAATGTGCTCTATCTGCCGGAACGGCTGGATCTGCCGCTGGGCGAGTTGCGGACGCTGGCGGGATACATTGCCTTTTTTGAGGCGTCTCCGACGCTGGCCGACTCGCTGCTGCTGACCGCGGTGAAGCTTGGGGAGACGGAGATGCGTGAAGCGGAGCGGATTCTCGCAAGAGTGCTCGCCGAACAGGAGGCGGCGCGTCCCGGCTGTGCATTCGGCATGATGGCCGGATTTATGCAGCTCATCCTGTTGATTTCGCGGGCGGCGACGCGAAACTGCAGCGAGACGACGGCCGCATTGGGGGAGATCGGCCGGCTGCTGACCTATCTGGAGCGGCATTGCACCGATGCTCTGCAGATCTCTGATCTCGCATGCGGAAGCGGAATCTCCGTGCGGACATTGGAGCGACTTTTCCGACAGGTGACCGGCCGTTCCCCCGGCGACTATCTGGCGGAGCTGCGGCTGAACCGGGGGGCGAAGCTGCTGCTCGAGTCGGCATTGCCGGTGGCACAGGTTGCCCGGCTGGCCGGATATGGCGACGGCGGATACTTTTCCCGGCTCTTCCGAAAGAAATTCGGGTGCCCGCCCCGGGAGTACCGCCGGCGGAAACGACCCTCCCTGCAAGCGTGCAACGTCGCCGGAGACGGTACGTAACAGCCCGCATCCTCCGCGGAAATCCCGGATGGTCGAATCGGTCAGGTTTCCGCCGGACCGGCGGCGAGGTGCCGCCGGAGCCGGTCGAGAAAGAGTTCGGCGGCCCGGGAGAAGAGCTGATGCTTTTTCCAGACAATATTGACCCCGGATTCCACCTTCGGCGCCAGCGGGCGGAAGCAGAGTTTGCTGTGTCCGGTTACGTCGACCAGTTTATCCAGCGTGATCGCATATCCAACCCCCTCTTCCACCAGAAGCGCGGCGTTGTAGATCAAGTTGTAGGTGGCGGTTACGTTCAGTTGCCCGTGATTCTCGCCGAACCATTCGGCATAGGCGTTCTCCTGGGAGATCCGCCGCATGACCTGCCGCGAACAGATCAGCGGCACGCCGTTCAGGTCTTCGCGCGTGATAGCGCTTCTTTTGGCCAGCGGGCTGTCTTTGCGCATGATGACCCCCCAGACATCCCGCTCCGGCAGTTCGAGCGAATGGTACCGGGCGATGTCCACCGGCTGGATCAGCAGCCCGAAATCCAGCAGACCCTTGTCGAGCCGCTCGGTCACATCCTCGGCGTTGCCGCTGTAGAGGTGGAAGCGCAGTTGCGGATACTCCTGCTGCAACTCCCGGATGAGCCGGGCGATCTGCCGCATCGCTTCGGTTTCGCCGCCGCCGATGTGAACCTCTCCGGCGACGGTTTCGCCGAGCGAACCGAACTCCGTCTCCGTCTTGCGGACCATGTCGAGAATCTCTTCGGCCCGTTTGCGCAGAAGCATTCCCTCCGGCGTCAGCGTTACCGAGTGGCTCCCGCGCACGAAGAGTTTCTGCCCCAGC
>NZ_DBEXAY010000162.1:0-27316 GCF_048170485.1 Victivallis sp.
GAAACCTTGCAGGAGAACTGATTGCCGTGCGCATGCTCCACCGTCATCGTGTTGGCGCCCCGGCCTTTCAGCTGCGACGGCTGCCCTTTGGTACGGATTTCGATCGTCATCGGCAGCGTCGGACGGCGCTTGCCGGTATAGCGGATCGCCAGCCCGGCCGGAAGCATCTCCACCTTGATCTCCTTCCAGAGGGAGCTCTCCGCCGTCACCCGGCAGTAGTTCTCCGGCGCGTTGCACTCCAGCTTCAGCTGCCAGTTGCCGGCGACCGACAGCGACGAGAGCGTCTCAAAATCGTAGAGATTCGAACTCACCGGCGCAATTCCAGCCGGATCCGAAGCGACAGCCGTCGCCGGCGAAGCGACCTCCGGCTCCTCATCCGGACTGCCGCCGGAGGTGGTTCGATCTCCCTCCCTGCGCGGACGACGCCCCAGCCAGTAGCCTCCCGCCAGCGCGGCCAGCAACAGGATCAACATCGCCATGGGCATCGATAGGAATCCGCATCCACTCATGATTCATGTCCTTCTGTTTTCATCGGACGTCACCTCTTTCCGGAGGGCGGAAAGTCCGAAGGGACCTCCCCCGCCTGTAAGAATCCGATATAACAATATAATGCGTTTGCGGCGGAAATAAAGGAAGAAACAGCTCTCTTAACGGAGAATTAACAATCCGGCGGGGAAAATTGCACGCTTACAACTTCGTCTCTTTCCGGTCTCCGGCCGGAGTCACAGGCGTCTCCCTCGTCTCCTGCCGGTTGCCGAGCGTAAACTGCAGAATGGTGATGATGCCGAGCAGCAGCAGCGCCTGCACCACGAGAATCGCCGCCGTGCGGAAATCCCCCCAGAAGACCGGCAGAATTCCCAGCCCGATGGTCAGCGCCATCAGATGCACCAGCATCACCGCCTGCTTGCGGCTCAGCCCCATGCGGACAAACCGGTGCGAAATGTGGTTGTGGTCGCCGATCCAGAACGGCTTATGGTTGCGGGTGCGGATCAGCACCACCATCGCCGTGTCGAACAGCGGCAGCGCCAGAATGAACAGCGGCATCAGAATCGGGAAGCGCGACAGCGAGAAGTCGATCCCGAAATAGGTGACTCCGGCGGAGATCACCGCCGCCATGTACCCGAGAAAATGGCTTCCGGAATCCCCCATGAAGATCACCGCCGGGTTGAAGTTGTAGAACCAGAAGCCGCAGCAGACACCGCAGGTCAGCGCCGAAAAGGCCGCGATGAAGAACTGCTGGTTCAATGCCGCAATGACGGTGAAAAAGCCCATTGCGATGGCGATGGTCCCGACGGCGAGACCATCCATGTTGTCGAAGAAGTTGATCGAATTCATCAAAAGCATGATCCAGAAGATCGAGACGGCGGTGGTCAGAACGGCGTTGTCCAGAAAGATGTTGACCCGCACCCCGCCGAGCGTCGCCGCGAGCAGCGCAATCAGGAACTGCCCGCCGAACTTCACCGCCGCCGACATCGCCCACTTGTCATCGATCAGGCCGAGAATCACCGAGAGAAACGCCCCGAGGACGATGAATCCCAGCTGGGGCGCGGCGTAGCTGATCCCGTCAAGATAGTCGGAAATCACTTCGGAAAAGAAGGGAATCCTCCCCCAGTGCGCCAGCAGGAGGCCGCCGCCGATGCAGAGAATCCAGCCGGTGAACATCGCCGCACCGCCGAGCAGGGGCGTGGGGCGGCCGTGCCCCTTGTGGTTCGCCTGCGGACGGTCCAGAAAATCGGTCTTCATGGCGATCCACTGAAAAACCGGTGTGGCGAGCAGTGTGGCGACCGCGCCGCCGAGAAATGCGAAGAGATCGATCAGATACCAGAGATTCATGAAAGGATTCCCCCGGGAGCCGGAGCGGTGATGCGCCGGACATATTCAAACAGAAACACCGTCGCCGCCTGCGCGGCGTTGAGCGACTCGTAATTGCCCGGCATCGGGATGGTGACGCGCGCAGCTCCATCGAGCGCCGAAACGCCGTCGGCCTCCGCGCCGATCACCACGACCGAGCGGTCGAAGAGGCCGGAACAGCGGAAACAGTCCTCGCCGGTATGCGGGTCGGTGAGGTAGACCGTCGGATACCCGAAGCGCGCCGCCTGTTCCCGCAACGCCTCGAGATTTTCGAAGCTGCGCAGCGACAGCGCAAACTGGGCGCCGAGCGCCGAACGCACCGCCTTGTCCCCGTAGGGATCGACCGAACCGCGGGTGTACCACAACTCCGTAAGTCCGGTCGAACGCAGCGTGCGGCAGATGGTGCCGAAATTGCCCGGGTCGCCGAGCCGGTCGAGCGCGAGCAGAAAGGGATCTTGCGGCGGCTGATCGCACCCCGGTTCCGGCGGCACCGAAGCGACCGCCAGCACCCCCTGCGAATTGACCGTCGCCGAAAATTCCGCGAACTTCTCCTCGGTGACGATGCAGAGTTCCCCCGGAATGTTCCCCATCGCCGCCGCGCCGCGTTCGGTCGCCACGGTGAAGCGCACCAGTTCGGGACGGCGCAGAAAAAGCTCCCCCGTCGCCCGCACCCCCTCACAGAGACAGCAGCCGGATTTCCGGCGGCCGTGGCGGGTGCGGAGCGAACGCAGCAGCGATTCGGTTTTCCGGGTCAGCTCCATAAACGTCCGTTCAGAGCTTCGCCGCCGGCTTGTAGGGGCCGAAATCCCCGCTCTCCAGCGCCAGCAGCAGCGAATGCGCCATGCTGCACCAGGCCGCAGCGCTCTGCCGGTCCGGATTCACCGCACGGTTGAGCGCCGCCGCGGCGTCATCGAACTTCTTGAGCTTGATGAAGAGACGGCCGGCGTTGAAATTGGCTTCGGCACGCAAGGTGGAAGAGAGATCCATCGAACGGCCGAGTTCGGCGAACAATCCGGCGGCGGTCTCCGGTTTATCCATGATTTCCAGCAGATAGGCTTCCGCGAGACGGGCGTTGCCCAGCAGCGGCTCTGCCGGAGCGGAGGCGATCAGCGTACGCAGATCTTCGAGCGCGGCGGCATACTCCTTCGCGTCGATCCGCAGTTTGGCCAGGCGGAAACGGGCCGCCGCCGCACCGGGCTTGTCGCCATATTTGTCGAGCGCGGCAGTAAGTTCGGTCACCGTCGAAGCATCGGCCAGGGTAAACGCGGCTTCGCGGGCCGACCGGCGGGAGTAGCTGAAGCCCCAGAAGATCAGCGCCACGACGATGGCGGCAATCACGGCGACCGCGGCGATCTGGCGCCAGTAGGTGGCGAATCCGAGTTCGAGCCGTTCGACATCGTTCATCAGGGCGCGGGAGAGTTCGGCGTTGAGCTTGCGGTTTTTCTCATTCTGGTCCGGCATGGGGAGATCTCCTTATTGTTCTAACGTTCTGACGTTCTATCCGGCAAATCAATGGTGCGAAAAGATCCGTTCCGGCGCGTGATAGAGCGCGACGCCGAGTTCGTTGGCGCGCTTGATCACATCCGCGTCCCGCAGCGAACCGGAGGGGGCGATGATCGCGGTGACTCCGGCGGCCGCCGCCGTTTCGACGCCGTCTTCGAAGGGGAAGAAACCGTCGCTGGACATCACCGAATTCTGAAGCGTCCCCTCTCCGGTGTACTTCTGACGGAACTTGGCAATCGCCTGCTCGATCGCGCCGACGCGGTCCTGCTCGCCGGTGCCGACCGAAAGAGTCTGCCCGTCCTTGACGATCACCACGCCGTTGGAACGGACGCTCAGATTGACATACCAGGCGAAGAGAAGATCGCGCTTCTGCTCCTCGGTCGCGGCGACGGCGGAAACCTGATGGCCGCACCGCTTGTTCTCCGCCTCGGCGGGCACCAGATCGGCGACGCTCCGCAGCGACGTCATCAGCGGCTGAGCGATCACCAGCGACCCGTCGCCCAGCACTTTAATCGTGTTGTGCTCCGGCTTCGCCTCGCCGACGAAACGGGGCAGCCGGGAGAGGTCGCCGCAACGGATGATCCGGATGTGCCGGTTGAGCTTGTAGGTCTCGCCGTCGTTGAAGATGTCGAGCACGCCGGGAGCGAATCCGGGGGCGACCACGCATTCGACGAAGGTGGACATGATTTCGCGGGCGGTGTCGGCGTCGACTTCGCGGTTGAAGGCGATCGAGCTGCCGAAGGCCGCGCGGGCGTCGGCGTCACGCGCCTTCAGGTAGACCGACAGCAGCGACTCGCCGGGGCGGCCCACCGCCGCGCCGGAGGGGTTGACGTGCTTCATCACCGCGCAGGCGGGGGTGTCGAAGAACTTGACGATGTTGAGCGCGTAGGAGATGTCTTCGAGGTTGGTCTGCGAAAGACCGCTCTTGCCGTTCTTGAGGATCTCCATATCGCCGATGACCGAAACCGTGTCCGCCGGCTTGTAGTAGCTCGCCGCCTGGTGCGGATTGGTGCCGTAGCGGAGGTCGTCCACTTTGACGTAACGGCGGCCGCAGAGGGTGAGTTCCGCCGGGAAATCCCCGACGTTTTTGGAGAGATAGGTGTCACGAGTCAGTTCTTTTGCCATTTTCCACACCGGATTGCTTAAAGTTAGAAAAAATTACATTCTGAAATATACCACCATTTGAACTTTACGGCAAATGGCGCTACATTCTTTGATGGAAAAAAAGTGGGATTTCCTATGAAGAAACGGTTGAAACATATCCATCCAGGCTGGTTCATCACCTTTGAAGGGCCGGAGGGGGCGGGCAAAAGCACCCAAATCCGGCTCCTGCGCGATGAACTCGAAGCGCGGGGCCACGCGTGCGTCCTCACCCGCGAACCGGGCGGAACCCCGCTGGCCGAACGGCTCCGGGCCGTGGTCAAGAACTACGAGGGGCCGGAGAAACTCCACCCCACCACCGAACTTCTGCTGATCGAGGCGGCGCGCTCCCAGCATGTGCGCGAAGTGATCCGCCCGGCGCTGGCGGCGGGGAAGGTGGTGCTCTGCGACCGCTTCTTCGACTCGACCACCGCCTATCAGGGCGGCGCGCGCGGCATGGAGTCGCAGGTGATCGATTCGCTCAACGAACTGGCCGCGGCAGAGTGCATTCCGGATTTGACCATCCTGCTCGACCTGCCCCCGGAGGTCGGGTTCGCCCGGGCGCGGGAGCGGGAGGAGACCCGGGGCGAACATGACCGGTTTGAAGAGGAGAAACTTGATTTTCACCGCCGGGTGCGGGCCGGATTCCTCAAGATCGCCGAGGCGGAGCCGGAACGGGTCCGGGTAGTGAACGCCGACGCTCCGGCCGAACAGATTCACCGGCGGATTCTGGAGATCGTCGATGCCGCTTTATGACACATACCGCGCCCGCTATCCGGAGCTCGTCGGTCACCTGGAGAACGCCCGGAAGCGGAACCGCCTCTCCCACGCCTTTCTGCTCCACGCCGACAACGAGACGCTCCGGAAGGAGTTCGCCATCGCGCTCGCGCAGCTCGCCGCCTGTCCGGAGAGCCGCGACGGCCGCCCCTGCACCGTCTGCCGGGTCTGCCGCAGTCTGGAGGAGGGGAGCTATCCGGAGCTCTATTTTCTCACTCCGGTCGGCAAAATGTACCAGATCAAAATCGGCGACCGCGGGAAACCGGAGCCGAACACACTGCGTTTCTTCGAAGAGCAGTTTCACCTGACCAGCACCGGCGGCGGCAACTGCAAGGTCGGGATCATCTGCGACGCCGACCGCATGAACGCCGAGTCCCAGAACGCTCTGCTCAAGACGCTGGAAGAACCGCCGCCGCAGACACTGCTGATTCTGACGACGGGGAACCCCTCGGCACTGCTGCCGACCACCCGGTCGCGCTGTCAGCTGGTGCCGCTGCTGACCAACCACTGCGAATTCGATTTCGCGGGGAAGGAGGCGGTGTGCGCGGCACTGGCCGGACTCTGTTTTGAATCGCGCGGCGACCTGGCCGCCGCCGAAGCCGGTGCCGGAGCGCTGATCCGGATTGCCGCCGGACTTTCGGCCGACGCCGCCGCCCGGGTCGCCGAAGAGTGGGCGCCGCGGCTCGCCGCCGCCGAACAGGCGGGCGACCCCGGTCTGCTCAAACGGACCCGCGCCCTCGTCGATGACGCGGCGGCCGGCGCCTACATGAAGGAGCGGGGACTCTTTCTGGAGACGATCCGCACCTTCTGCGCCCAGCTGGAGCTGGTCGCCCAGGGGGTGAATCCCGCCGATCTGGCCAACCCGGAGCTGTTCGCCGGGCTCCGGCTGCCGCCCCTCACCCCGGAACAGGCGGAACTCTTCCGGCGCGAGGCGGAAGAGCTGCTCTTCACCCTGCGGTTCAATGTCAGCGAGGAACTGGCGCTCCGCACCTTCGCCGTCAACCTCGCCATGAAGTCGTAATTTTTCAAAAGGAGGATACTGCACATGAAAAAACTGTTCGGAACCGATGGAATCCGCGGCAAGGCGAACTGCTACCCGATCACTCCGGAACTGGCTCTTCTGGTCGGCAAAGCCACCGCGAAGGTTCTCGGCGCCGGCGCCGGAACCGGCCGCAAACGGGTCGTGCTCGGCAAGGACACCCGGATCTCCGGCTACATGCTGGAAAACGCCCTCACCAGCGGATTGCTCAGCATGGGGATGGATGTCCTCGCCGTGGGTCCCATGCCCACCCCCGCGGTGGCCCACCTCACCAAGTCGATGGGCGCCGCCTGCGGCATCATGATCACCGCCAGCCACAACCCCGCCTCCGACAACGGGATCAAAATTTTCGCCTCCGACGGCTTCAAACTGCCGGACGAGGTGGAGCTGGAGATCGAAAAGGAGATCTTCGCCGACCAGGTTGACGGCGAACGCGTGCCTTATGAAAAAATCGGCAAGGGCTACCGCATCGACGACGCCCGGGGCCGTTACATCGAGTTTGCAAAAGGCTCCATCCGCAACCTCAGCCTGCGCGGCCTCAAGATCGTGCTCGACTGCGCCAACGGAGCCGCCTATTCGATCGCGCCGCCGATCTTCCGGGAACTCGGCGCGGAGGTGATCGAGACGGCGGTCCATCCCAATGGATTGAACATCAACGACAACTGCGGCGCGCTCCATCCGGAGAACATCGGCCGGCTGGTCCGTGAGCACGGCGCCGACTGCGGCATCGCCCTCGACGGCGACGCCGACCGGGTGATCTTCTGCGACGCCGACGGCAACGAGGTCAACGGCGACCGCATCATCGGCATGCTGGCGATCGATTTCAAACAGCACGGCCGCCTCTCCAACAACGCCGTGGTGGTGACCGGCATGAGCAATCTCGGACTCCACCGCGCGATGGAGCAGGCCGGAATCCGGGTGGAGGTGACCGACGTCGGCGACCGCTACGTGATCGAACGGATGCGCGAAGGCAATTTCAACGTCGGCGGCGAACAGTCCGGCCACATCATCTTCATGGACTACGCAACCACCGGCGACGGCATCCTTTCGGCACTGCATGTGCTCGGGCTGATGGTCCGCACCGGGAAACCGCTGGCGGAACTGGCCGGATTCATGAAGGTGTTTCCGCAGGAGATCCGCTCCTTCCCGGTGGCGCGCAAGGTGCCGTTCGACCAGCTCTCGCTGCTGCCGGCGGCGATGGAGGAGTGCCGCCGCGCACTCGGCAACTCCGGCCGGACCATCGTGCGCTACTCCGGCACCGAAAACAAAATCCGCGTGCTGGTGGAGGCGGAAGCTTCCGGGGACGTCGACACCTGGATCACCCGTCTCTGCGCCGTCGCGGAACAGGAACTCAACTGACAGGAGGGCGAAATCATGACCATCGAAATTCTCCCCGTCCAGGTTGCCAGCCTCTGGCCGATCACCGCCGAAGTCGGTTCGATCAAGGTGGCCGGAACTCCGATTGCGGACCGGATCCGGAGCCGGTTTCCGGAATCCGCCGGCGACCTTCTCATCAAGGTGCGCGGCGACTTTCTCCCCTCGCCGGAATTCGCCGCCGTGCTCGCCGGTTCCACCGGCAACTGCGTGGTGCGCGACCTCTCCGACGGCGCGGTATTGGTCGAAGTGAGCCGCCCCGGGCACGCCGGGACATCGGAACTGCCGTTCGACACCGCTTCGGTGCGGATCCGCCACCCGTGGGATCTGCTCGCGCTCAACGAAACGCTCATGGCGGCGATGGATCACAACGACATCCGCGGCACCATCCGCGCCGGCGCGACGATCGACGGCTTCGTCAGCCTCGGGGAAAACAGCGTGATCCTGCCCGGCGTCTACATCGAGGGCAACGTCATCATCGGGCGCGACTGCAAGATCGGCCCGAACTGCTACATCCGCGGCAACACTTCGATCGGCGACCGCTGCCACGTCGGGCAGGCGGTGGAGATCAAGAATTCGATCCTCGGCGACAAGGTGAGCGTCGGCCACCTGAGCTACGTGGGCGATTCGGTGATCTGCAACAACGTCAACTTCGGCGCGGGCACGATCATCTCCAACCTCCGCCACGACGGCCGCAACCACCGCTGGCTGGAGAACCAGGAGTTCCTCGACACCGGCCGGCGCAAGTTCGGCGCGATCATCGGCGAGAACGTCCACACCGGAATCCACACCGCGATCTATCCGGGCCGCAGTCTCTCCGCGGGCAGCTGCACCGCGCCGGGCGAAGTGGTCTCCCGGTCGAAGTAGTCCGGGCCGTGTCATGCCGCGCCGGAACATCTTCCCCCGGCTGAAGGGGGAGCTCGAGAACCGGATTCACCAGCTCTCCCCCGGCGACATGCTGCCGGGGGAGAATGCGCTCGCCGCCGAATTCGGGGTCAGCCGCCCCACCCTCCGCCGCGCCCTCGCCGAGCTGGAGCAGGAGGGGGTGATCGGCCGCCGCAACGGCGTCGGCACCGTGGTGCGGGCGGTTCCGGGGGCGATCCGGCGGGAGATCCCCTTCGTCTGCGGCAGCATCGACTTCTTCAGCCTGGCGATGGAGCACTTCTGCCGTCGCGCGGTGGAGCTGAACTACTTCCCGATGGTGATTCCGCTCACCGGCGGCACAGTCGCGCAGGAGCGGCTGATGGAGGGGATTCTCGAACGCCGCCCGGCCGGAATCGTCATCTATCCCGATCCGGAGCACCCCGGGCTCGCCGCATTCCGGGAGCTGGAGCAGAGCGGAATTCCCACCCTCTACCTGGTCCGTCTCCCGGAAGGGGTGCGCGACGCCAGTCTGCTGGAGTTCGGCAACGCCGCCGCCCTCTCGCGGATTGTGCAGGAGCTCTACCGCCGCGGCTGTCGCAGATTCGCCCTCTACGGTGACGACGTCCATCCGGCCGCCGCGGCCGAGCGGGAGGCGGGGTTCCGGCTCGGCATGAAGCGCTGCCGCCTCGCGATACGCCCCGAGTTCTGCTGTCTTCCGGAGGCATCCCGGGAACAGCGCGACGCCTTCTGCGAACTCTTCCGGAACCGGGAGGAGCGGCCGGACGCCGTTTGCTGCATGAACGATCAGAGCGCCGCCAATTTCCTCACCGAACTGCGCCGCCGCGGCATCTCCAGCGACGGTCTCGCGATCTCCGGCGTGGACAATCTGCCCCTGCTCCGCCTGTTGCCGGAAGCGGTGCTCACCGCCGACCTCCGCCAGCCGGAATTCGGCCGGAAAGCCGCGGAAATGATCGTCAGCCGGATTGAAAATCCCGCACTCGAGTTTCAGCACGTGAAGTTCCGCGCCCGGTTTCTCTCCAGCAACAGCCTGGCAGGGACATTCCCCGCCTAGCGCGGCGCCAGCGCCTTCCGCAGTCCTTCGCCGGTGAAGTTGAACGCCATCACCGCGATAAAGAGGGCGAGCCCGGGGAAGAAGGTGAGATGCCAGTAGCTCAGCGGATTGTCGAACGCCTGCCGGAGCAGGCCGCCCCAGCTCGCCGTCGGCGGCTGTACGCCGAAGCCGAGAAAACTCAGCCCGCTCTCAGCGAGAATCGCCCCGGCCACCCCGAAGGTGAAGCTGATCAGAATCGGTCCGGTGATGTTCGGCAGCAGGTGGACCAGCATCGTGCGATACGCCGGCAGCCCGGCAACCTCGCAGCTTAAGATATAGGGCAACGCCCGCTGTTTGAGCACCTCGCCGCGCACCAGAAACGCCAGTCCGATCCAGCCGGTCAATCCGATCACGGCGATCACAACCAGAATCGACTGCTCGAATTTGTGATCCTTCAAAATCGACATCAGGATCAACAACAGCAGAAAGGTAGGGAAACAGAGCATGATCTCCACCACCCGCATCGTGATGAGGTCGAACCAGCCGCGGTAAAATCCGGCCATCAGCCCCACCATCGTGCCGATCGCCAGGGCGATTGCGGTGGAGAGCAATCCGACTGCGAGCGAGGCGCGCGCGCCGTAGATCATCCGGGCGGCGACGTCGCGGCCGATCTCGTCGGCGCCGAGCCAGTGTTTCCGCCCCGGCTTCGCGTAGGGAGTGGTGACAATTTCAAACGGTCCATAGGGAATCGGCGCGAAGACCGCCGTCGCCCCGGTACGCTCCACCAGCTTGCGGAAATCGGTCTTATCCAGCTTCGGCTTCGTCAGCGCGAAGGGGAAAATCAGCAGAATCAGCAGAAAGGCCAGAAGAATCCGCCGCAGTTTCCGCCAGCGGACAAGTTGCAGCACCCCCCAAAGCAACAGAGCGGCGAATGCGTAGTTGAACAGCTGCTCGACCAGATATTCGGAGCTGTCCGGAGCAAAAAAGGTGCGAAGGAAAGGGAACTCCACGCCCCGCGCTTCGCTCCGCAGGAACAGCGGCCGGCCGTTGGCCAGCACCGGCGCAGCGAGTGCCGGCAGAAGAAGCATCAGAATCCCCGCCACGCCCAGCCGGGCGGGCCAGTCGCTCCAGAAGCGGAGCACCGCGCGCCGGAACGGGGAATTCGCGGTGGGTACGGGCGGCGTCACAGGTAATTCCCTTCGAAAAAGAGCCGTAATTCCGCCACCAGATTCGGGGTGAACTCCCCGAAGTTCGCCGGATTGCGCAACTCCTCGAAACTCCAGAACCGCACCTCGTCGATCTCCTCGCGCTGGAACCGGAACGGCCCGGGGTGGACGATCGCGAACACCCGGGTATCCTCCGATTCGATCTCGTTGCGGATCTGCGAATCGAAGAGGTGCCGCAGTTCGACTTCGCCGGTAACGCCCAGCTCTTCGGCCAGCTCCCGGCGTGCTCCGGCCAGATAGTCCTCACCGGGATCGAGATGGCCGCCGACGGCGGTGTCCCACTTCCCCGGCTGAATGTCCTTGGAGAGCGAACGTTTCTGGAGCAGGAGATGCTCCCGGTCCGGATGGATGACGATCACATGGCTGGTATGGTGGAGCAACGTGGGGTTGCCGTGGCAGAGACGGCGGGAGGCCAGCCCGATGCGGACTCCGGAATCATCGTAAATATCCAGCAGTTCCTCCATGAATCCTCCCCCTCGAAAAACAGCGGAATCCCATCCGGCACTTTTCCGCCATTTCCCCGTCATTTTGCATTTCAACGGGAATTCCCCCTCAACAGGAAGGAATTCCCGCCGGAAGAGCGTCCGTTACTTGTCCGCCTTCGCCTTCAGGCCCTCGACATACGCTTCGAGGTTTTCCTTGAGCTTGTTGATCTCGCGGCCCAGATCGGCAGCGCTCGCCTGAAGCCCCTTGGCCTTGTCGCCGAGCTGCTCGGTGAGCGGAATCTCTTTGATCTGATCCATCACCTTGGCCAGTTCCTTGCTCTTCTCCTCGATCACCTTCGTGTAGGCGTCGATCTGCTTCTGGATCGCCGCGGCATCCAGGTTGACGACTTCCGCCTTGATCTGCTCCGGAGTCTTGTTCTCATCCACGCCGTCTCCACAGCCGGCCAGCATGCCGACCGCCAGCGCAGCCCCGAAAAGCGACACCAACATCTGTTTCATTTTCCTGTCCTCCCTTTCTGTATGGTTTCCCGCGGCACTCAACCGCGGATGATCTTCAAAAGTTCGTCACGCTTCTCTTCCATCAGCTCCCGGGTGTCCGCCTCGACAATCAGCCGCAGAAGCGGTTCCGTATTCGAGCTGCGGACGTTGAACCACCAGCGGGGATACTCCGAAGAGATTCCATCCAGTTCGAACATGTTCCCATCGGCGTAACGGGCGCGGATCGTATCCAGAATCGGCTTGACATCCGCCACCTTCGAATTGATCTCGCCGCTGGAGAAATACTTGCGCAGCGGCTGCACCAGCTCGTGCACCGGTTTGTTCTTCTTGCAGATCAGGTTCGACAGCATGATCATCGCCAGCCCCTGCGACTCGGCGGTGAAGTTCTGCTTGAAGTAGTAGTGGCCGGAGAGCTCGCCGGCGAAAACCGCGTCGTTCTCGCGCATCTGCGCCTTGATGAAAGCGTGGCCCACCCGCGAACGGATCGCCTTGCCGCCGTTCGCTTCGATGCACTCCGGCACCGCACGGCTGCTGCGCAGATCGTAGAGGATGGTCGCCGGTCCGCGGGAGAGAATGTCCTGCGCAATCAGCGCGGTGAAGAGATCCATCGGAATCACTTCGCCCTGGTCGTCGATGAAGCCGCAGCGGTCGGCATCCCCGTCGAACGCGGCGCCGAAATCCGCACCGACCTCGCGCACCTTCGCCCGGATCGCATCGAGCGTCTCAATGTGCAACGGGTTCGCTTCGTGGTTCGGAAAGGTGCCGTCCAGGGTGTCGTAGAGCGGAACAATGTCATAAAGGTCGGTGATTCCGGCAATCTCGTAGAGCCCCATCGCATTGGCGTAATCGACCACCACCTTGAGCTTGCGGTCCATCTGCGCGAACGAGCGGAGGAACTTGCCGTATTCCGGCGCGATGTCATAGGTCGACAGCGTGCCCGGTTGATCGACCTTGCGCCACGATTTCGCCTCGGCGATCTTCTGAATCTCCATGATTCCGGTCGCACCGGAGATCGGAACCGCGTTCGCCAGGCAGAGTTTGAAGCCGTTCCATTCGCCCGGATTGTGGCTGGCGGTGATCATCACACTGCCGTCCACCTTCAGCGTGCCGTTGGCAAAGTAGCTCATCGGCGTCGAAACCAGCCCGAGATCGATCACATCCGCCCCCTGCGCGAGCATGCCGCGCGACAGCCCCTCGAACAGCGGCAGGGAGTGCGGACGCATATCGCGCCCCACCGCCACCTTCTTCGCGCCGGTGAACTCGATGTAAGCCCGCCCGATCGCCTCCGCGACGTCGGCATTGATCTCGGTCGGATAAATGCCGCGGATATCATACGCTTTAAAAATTCCAGACATTGCAATAACTCCCGGATATGAAGATTAAACCGTTTGTGAAACTATAATAAAATACCACAAAACCCGCGTTTTTCAATGCGGAATCCCCCGAAAAGAAAAATCCCGGCCGGAATCCCTCAGGGATCCGGACCGGGACTTTTTCGCAGGTTGCCGGAAATTACTTACCGGAAACCACACCGTGCTCCTTGAACGCACGGGTCATCGCAAACTCGCCGAGCTTGTGCCCGACCATGTTCTCGGTGATGAACACCGGAACGAAGGATTTCCCGTTGTGGACGTTGAAGGTGTGACCGACGAAATCAGGAATGATCATCGAACGGCGCGACCAGGTCTTGATCGCAACCTTCTGCTTGCCCATCTTCTCGACTTTGTCGATCAGATACTGATCCACGAACGGCCCCTTTTTAATCGATCTGGCCATTACTTCTTCCTCCGTTCCACAATGAAGTTCTTCGAAGTCTTCTTCGGATTGCGGGTCCGCTTGCCCTTGGCCAGCTGGCCCCACGGCGAAACCGGATGGCCGCCGCCGGAGGTGCGCCCTTCACCACCACCCATCGGGTGGTCGACCGGGTTCATCGCAACGCCGCGGACATGCGGCCGGAAGCCCTTGTAGCGCTTCTTGCCCGCCTTGCCCATCTTCACGTTCATGAGATCGAGGTTGCCGATCTGGCCGATCATCGCGCGGCAGTCCACATGGATCATCCGGACTTCGCCCGACGGCAGCTTGATCTGCGCGTAGGTCTCTTCCTTGCCGCGGAGCGTCGCCACCTGTCCGGCGGAACGCACCAGCTTGGCGCCGCGACCGGGCTGAAGCTCGATGCAGCAGACGTTGATGCCGACCGGAATATCCTTCAGCTTCAGCCAGTTGCCCGGCTTGAGCTCGGACTTCGGCCCGTTCATCACCACGTCGCCGACCTTGAGGCCGACCGGCGCGAGGATGTAGGACTTTTCACCGTCCGCATAGGAGATCAGCGCAATGTTGGCCGTGCGGTTCGGATCGTATTCGATCGAAACCACCTTCGCCGGCACACCTTCCTTGTTGCGGAGGAAATCCACCATCCGGTAGCAGCGCTTGTTGCCGGCGCCGCGGAACCGGGTCGTGATCCGGCCGTAGTTGTTGCGGCCGCCGGTCGATTTCTTCCCCTTGACCAGACTCTTTTCCGGAGCCTTCGCGGTCAGCGTGGACGAATAGTCCATCACCGCCATGTGACGCCGGGAGGGAGTCACGGGATTAAAAGTTTTAACCGCCATTTCTGTATTCTCCCTCGTTAGATAATTTCAATGGTCCCTTCGGACAAGGTCACGACCGCCTTCTTCCAGTCGGGGCGGCGCCCCATCTTCATGGAACGGCCCGCACGCTTCGCCTTGCCCTGACAATTCATCACATTCACCGACTTGACCTTGACCTTGAACAGCTCTTCCACCGCCCGACCGATCTCGACCTTCTCGGCATCCGCCTTCACCTTGAACGTGTACTTCTGCTCCTGCATCAGAGCATTGCACTTCTCGGTGACCACCGGCGCGATAATGATATCAAACGCACTTCTCATTTCAGTTCCTCCTTACGCCAGCCGCCGGATGAACGCATCCAGAGCATCCTTCGTGAAAAGGAGCTTCTTGAAGCGCAGAAGTTCATACACATTGACCGTGTCGGACTTCCGGAGCACCAGGTTCGGAATGTTCCCGGTCGCGCAGATCGCGGTCTCGTCCAGCTCGGGCAGCGAAACCATCACCGTATCATCGGCGACGTTCAGATTCTTCAGAATCGCCACCGCGTTCCGGGTCTTGTGGTCCGCCAGCTCGAACTTGTCGAGCACCATCACGTCACCTTCGACAATCCGCTCGGAAAACGCACGCTTCAGCGCCAGCACGATCACCTTCTTGTTGACCTTCTTCGCGAACGAACGCGGACGGGGTCCGAAAATCGTACCGCCGCCGACCCAGACCGGACTCCGGCTCGAACCCGCACGGGCACGGCCGAGACCCTTCTGACGGAACGGCTTGGCGCCGCCTCCGGAAACTTCACCGCGCGTCTTCGTGCAGGCGGTTCCGGCACGCTGGCCGGCAAGATAGGCGGTCACCGTGTCATGCACGGCCTGCTCGCCCTTCTCCAGCTCAATCACACCCTCCGGAATGACATACTCTCCGACCCGGGTGCCTTTGCAATCAAGGATATCCAAAGTATTCGACATCTTGTTCACCTGTTACTTCTTAGCGGCCGGCTTCTTGATCGCACTCCGGAGCACAAGAATGCCGCCATTCGCTCCGGGAACCGCGCCCTTGAGCAGCAGCACATTGTCTTCCGCCATCACCCGGACGACCTGCAGATTCTGCACGGTGCGCCGCGCATTGCCCATGTGACCCGGCATGCGCTTGCCCTTGATCACGTTGCCCGGCCATTCGCGGCAGCCGATCGAACCCGTACGACGAGTCCACGCACCGCCATGGCTCGCGCGGCCGCCGCCGAAACGGTACCGCCGGACAACACCCTGGAACCCGCGTCCCTTGGTCGTTCCAACCACATCCAGATAGTCATTCGCCGCGAAAACTTCCGCCGTCACCACCGAACCCGGCGCCGGAGTCTCCTCGCCCGCCGCAGTACGGATCTCGCGCAGAACCGAAGGCAGCTTGTCGCCGGTCACACCCGCCTTGGCCAGATGTCCGGCCCGGGCCTTCGTCACGTTCTTCGCCTTGCGCTCCCCGAATCCCAGCTGAATCGCCGAGTATCCGTCGCGCTCGACCGTCTTGACTCCGGTCACGACACACGGACCAGCCTGAACCACCGTCACCGGGATCAGCACGCCCTTCTCGTCGTAGACCTGCGTCATTCCGACCTTTTTACCGATTAATCCTTTCATTTTTTCTCCTTTCGTGAGAAATCATTTCGATACTTGCCCCCAATCGGTCGGGGACCTTGGTATCTATGGATTCTACCTTAGAATCCAGTCTTCAGCGTAATGTCCACGCCGGCGGGCAGATTGAGCTTCTTGAGCTCATCCACCGTCTTCGCCGTCGGATTGATGATATCCAGCATGCGCTTGTGCGTGCGGATTTCAAACTGCTCCATCGACTTCTTGTCGACGTGCGGAGAACGGTTGACCGTCCAACGCTCGATCCGGGTCGGGAGCGGCACCGGGCCGGCAACCATGGAACCGGTGCGCTTCGCCGCTTCAAGAATCTCGTTGACCGACTGATCCAGAATCCGGTGCTCATACGCCTGAAGCCGAATCCGGATACGCTGGTTTTTTCCCGTAGCCATAGCTTATTTCTTCTCCACAATTTTGTCTTGGATTTGTTTCGGAACACGTTCGAAATGCGCCGGTTCCATCGAATAGGTGGCACGCCCGCGGGAGAGCGAACGAATCGCCGTCGCATACCCGAACAGCTCCGCCAGAGGAATGTTCGCCTGAACGCGGCTGGTGCCGTTGCTCCCGGCATCGATGGTCACGATCTGACCACGACGGCTGGTGATGTCGCCGATCAGGTCGCCGGTGTTCTCATCCGGAGCATTCAGCTCCACCTTCATGATCGGCTCAAGCAGCATCAGACCCGCTTTCTTCGCCGCATCCTTGAACGCCATCGAACCGGCGATCTTGAACGCCATTTCCGAAGAGTCGACCGGGTGGTAGGATCCGTCGATCAGCTCGACCTTGAAGTCGATCACCGGGTAGCCCGCCAGCACGCCGGAGGCCGCCGCTTCGCGAATACCCTGCTCGATCGGCTTGATGAATTCCTTCGGAATGTTGCCGCCGACCACCTTGTTCTCAAAGACAATGCCGCTGCCGCTTTCACCCGGAATCAGGTTGATGATACAGTGACCGTACTGGCCGCGACCGCCGGACTGACGGACAAACTTCATATTCGAATCCGCCGGTCCGCAGAGTGCTTCACGATAGGCAACCTGCGGCGCGCCGGTGTTCGCTTCCACCTTGAACTCACGGATCAGACGGTCCAGAATGATCTCAAGATGCAGCTCGCCCATACCGGAGATGATCGTCTGCCCGGTCTCCTCGTCGGAGTGCACCTGGAAGGTCGGGTCCTCTTCGGAGAGGGCGATCAGCCCCTTCGAGAGCTTGTCGCGGTCGCCCGACGACTTCGGCTCCACCGCGATCGAGATCACCGGCTCGGGGAACACCATCGACTCCAGAACGATCGGCTGGTCCTCCAGGCAGAGCGTGTCACCGGTGGTGACGTTCTTCAGGCCGACCGCCGCCGCGATATCACCGGAGAAGATCTCCTCATGCTCTTCGCGCTGGTTGGCGTGCATCTGCAGAAGACGGCCGAGACGCTCCCGCTTGCCGGTACGCGGATTCAGCACCGTCATACCCTGCGAAGCCACACCGGAGTAGACCCGGAAGTAGTACAGTTTTCCGACGAACGGGTCGGTCATGATCTTGAACACCAGAGCCGCGAACGGCTGCAGGTCGCCGACGTGACGGGTCAGCGGCGCGCCGGTCGCCGGGTCGGTTCCGTTGATGTCCCAGATATCGATCGGGCTCGGGAGGAAATCGACCACGATGTCCAGCAGCGGCTGAACACCCTTGTTCTTGAACGCGGTGCAGCAGGCCACCGGAACAATCCGGGCAGCGCAAGTAGCGCGGCGGATTCCGGCACGCAGCTGCTCGAGCGTCGGCTGCTCTTCGGCCAGGAAGAGCTCCATGATCTCGTCGTCCACTTCCGCAACGCATTCGATCACATGGTTGTAGGCTTCGTTCCGGCGCTCAAGCATCTCGCCGGTGAGCTCCTCGGTCGTCATCTTGACGCCGTTGCTCGCTTCGTCAAAATAGATCGCCTTGCCTTCGAGAACGTCGATGACGCCCTTGAAATCGGCCTCTTTGCCGATCGGCAGAATCAGCGGAACCGGAGTCGCGCCGAGCTTGGTCTTGATCTCGGTGACCACACCCTCGAAATCCGCGCCGGTACGGTCCATCTTGTTGACCAGCGCGACGATCGGCACGTGATATTTCTGCGCCTGACGCCAGACCGTCTCGCTCTGGGGCTGCACCTTGCCGACCGAACAGAACACCGCCACCGCGCCGTCGAGCACGCGCAGCGAACGCTCCACTTCCGCCGTGAAGTCCACGTGTCCGGGAGTGTCGATGATGTTGATCCGGTGATTTTTCCAATAGCAGGTGGTGGCGGCGCTGGTGATCGTGATACCGCGTTCGCGCTCCTGCTCCATCCAGTCCATCGTCGCGGTACCCTCGTGGGTATCGCCGATCTTGTAGTTCACGCCGCAGTAGAAGAGAATGCGCTCCGTCAGCGTGGTCTTGCCGGCATCGATGTGAGCCATGATGCCGATGTTACGGGTATCCTTCAACGAAACCTTGCGGTGGGGCGACTCGTGGAATTGAGTCTTGTCTATCTGAGTGCTCATGATCGTCAATGCCCCGGTCGATTACCAGCGGTAATGGGCGAACGCCTTGTTCGCCTGCGCCATCTTGAAGGTGTCTTCTTTCTTCTTGATCGAAGCACCGGTGTTGTCGAACGCATCCAGCAGCTCGCCGGCGAGGGACTCGGTCATCGACTTGCCCTTGCGGCCGCGGGAATAGGTGGTGATCCAGCGCATGGCCAGCGCAACCTGACGCTCCGGATCGACTTCGATCGGAACCTGATAGGTCGCACCGCCGACCCGGCGGCTCTTGACTTCCAGCTTCGGTTTGACATTCTCCAGCGCCTGCATGAAAACGTCGATCGCCTGCATATCCGGCTTCTTGCTCTGGATCACATCCAGCGCGCCGTAAACGATATTCTGGGCGGTCGACTTCTTGCCCCGGGTCATGATCGTGTTGATCAGCCGGGCAACCAGTTCACTGTTGTACTTCACGTCGGGAACAAGCTCCCGCTTGACAGCTCTGCGTCTTCTCATCTGTTATGTACCCTAGTATGTATTTGAAAAAATCTGATTATTTCTTCTTCCCCTTGCCCGCGGCAGCTTCCTGGCCCGGCTTCGGCCGCTTGGCGCCGTACTTCGAACGGCCCTGCTTGCGCTTGTCCACGCCGAGGCTGTCGAGCGCGCCGCGCACGATGTGGTAACGCACACCGGGGAGGTCACGGACACGACCGCCCTTGACCAGAACCACCGAGTGCTCCTGGAGGTTGTGACCTTCACCGCCGATGTACGCGGTGACTTCCTGCCCGTTGGTCAGACGAACACGGGCGATTTTACGCAACGCGGAGTTCGGCTTCTTCGGAGTACGGGTGGTGACCTGCAGACAGACGCCGCGACGCTGCGGGCAGGCGCTCAACGCCTTGGATTTGCTTTTCTTGACCTTCTCTTCGCGTCCGAAACGCACCAGCTGGTTGATTGTCGGCATAACAACTTCCTAATCTTTTATACTTAAATTACGACTGTTGATTCCATTCGGCATACATCAAAGAATCATAAAATAATACCGCAAAACACTTTTTGCAAATATTTCAAGCGCTTTTTCAGCAAAAAAAGTTTCAATACACCGAATTTTCCGGTGCTCCGGCCTCCCCCGCAGGGGAGAAATCCGAAGCACCGGCCCGGGTTTCAGCCGGTTCTCAGAACTCATCCTCCCCGGAGTCCTCTCCGAAGTCCGCGGCGGAATCCTCGAATCCGTCGCCCAGTTCCGGAACCAGTTCCCGCGCCTCATCCGGCAGGCTTCCGCCCTCTTCCTCGTCGTCGCCGAAATCGACCTTCGAGTGATCCGGTTCGGTGTCACGCCACGCGGCGGCAATCTCCTCGACCGAGCGCTCCGGCTCCTGCGTCGGCAGCTCCTCCTCGATCTCGGTGCCGAGGTACTTCAGGCGGATCGACTGCATGAGCTCCGTCCCGGTTCCAGCCGGAATCAGGTGCCCGGTGATCACGTTCTCCTTGAACCCGGTCAGATTGTCCACCTTCCCGAGCGTGGCGGCTTCGGTCAGAATCCGGGTGGTGTCCTGGAACGACGCCGCCGAAATGAAGCTCTCCGTCTCCAGAGCCGCCTTCGTGATACCCAGCAGGATCGGCTCGGCTTCCGCCGGCTTGCCGCCCTTCTCGATCACCTCCCGGTTGACCCGGTCGAACTCGGTCCGGTCAAGCTGCTCGCCCGGCAGATAATCGGTCGAGCCGGATTCGGTGATCCGCACCTTCTGCATCATCTGACGGATGATGATCTCCACGTGCTTGTCGTTGATTTCCACACCCTGCGCACGGTACACCAGCTGGATCGCGTCGACCAGATGGCGCTGCAGCTCGTGAATGCCGCACACCTCCAGCAGCGTGTGAGGAACGATCGAACCTTCGGTCAGCTTCTGCCCCTTGCGGACGAAGTCCCCCTTGCTCACCGTGAGATGCTTGTGCGCCGGAATGTTGTTGTGCTCCTCGGTCATCCCCGACTCCGGATCCCGGATCAGCAGCTGACGACGACCGCGGGTCATCTTGTCCACTTCGACGTAACCGTCGATGCGGGCGATCTCCGCCACATCCTTCGGAACACGCGCTTCGAAGAGTTCCGCAATCCGCGGCAGACCTCCGGTGATGTCCTTGTTCTTCGCCGACTGCCGCGGCACACGCGCCACCACCATACCGGGGGTCACCTTCGCCCCCGCCTTGGTCATCAGCACCGCGCCGGCCGGCAGCGGATAGTTCGCCAGAAACGCACCGTCGTCCCCCACGATGACAATCTGCGGATGCAGGTCCTCGCGGTGCTCCATCACCGTGCTCTGGTCGGAACCGCCGCGCTTCTGCTTCTGCAGCGTCACGCCTTCGACCAGGTCGTGCAGCTCCACCGTACCGGCTTCCTCGATGATGATCGGCACGTGGTTCGCTTCCCACTGCACGAACACCTCGTTCGCCTTGACGGTGTCGCCGTCGTTCTTGTCGAGCACGGCGCCCGCTTCCAGTTCGTAACGGTCGAGCTCCGCCTCACGGAGAGCATCCGACCAGAAGTCGTAGTCCTTGTTGTAGACGGTGCCGAGCGCTTCGGCCTCCACCTGAGCCCGTTCGCGGGCCGCCTTCTCCGCCGCCTTCGCCACCTCCGGATCGTAGACGATCACGTAGCCGTTCTTGTTGACGACCACGGTCTTGCCCTTCTGGTTCTTGATGGTGCGCACGTTCATGAGTTTGATCATACCGTCGTGACGCGCCGCAATCACCGGCTGCTTGTAGGCGCTCGACGCCGTTCCGCCGATGTGGAACGTACGCATCGTCAGCTGCGTACCGGGCTCACCGATCGACTGCGCCGCAATGATGCCGAGCGCGTCGCCCTCCTTCGCCTGCCGGTCGCTCGCCAGGTTCCGGCCGTAGCACTTGACGCAGACGCCGTGCAGCGTCTCGCAGGTCAGCGTCGAACGGATCAGCACCCGCTGGATGCCGCGCTTGTCGATCACGTCGACGATATCCGGCGTGAACTCCTCGCCGGCGGCGATGATCAGACGGCCGTCGGCAAAGGCGGGGTCGCGGATGTCCTGCGCGCTGAACCGGCCGAGAATCCGGTCGCGCAGCGGCATGATCACCTCGTCACCCTCGATGATGGCGCTGGTCCAGACACCCTTGGTCGTGCCGCAGTCCGCCTCGCGGCAGATGATGTCCTGCGCGACGTCGACCAGACGGCGGGTCATGTAACCGGAGTCCGCCGTCTTCAGCGCGGTGTCAGCCAGACCTTTGCGGGCGCCGTGGGTCGAGATGAAGTATTCCAGCACCGACAGCCCTTCACGGAAGTTCGAAATAATCGGCCGTTCGATGATGTCGCCCGACGGTTTCGCCATCAGTCCGCGCATACCGGCGAGCTGACGGATCTGATCCTTGCTGCCGCGCGCGCCGGAGTCGAGCATCGCGTACACCGGGTTGATCTCGCCGCGACGCGACGCGGTCTCCAGCCGGACGAACAGCTCGTTCGCCACCGCATTGCTCGCCTGCGTCCAGATGTCGATCACCTTGTTGTGGCGCTCGCCCTCGGTCAGCAGACCGCTGTTGTACTGTTCGAGCACGTTGTCGATCTGGGCGCGGGCGTTCTCGATGATCTCCTCCTTCTTCTCCGGAACCTGCAGGTCCGCGATCGAAATCGAGAGACCGGCCAGCGTCGCGTGACGGTAGCCCATGTCCTTGAGGTCGTCCAGCAGTTTGATCGTCGCCTCGTGGCCGGCGATCTTGTAGGAATCGCTGATCAGACGGCCCAGCTCCTTCTTCTTGGCGATCTGGTTGTAGAAACCAAGACGCTTGTCCCAGATCTCGTTGAAGATGCAGCGGCCGGGCGTGGTCAGGATGAACTTGCTCTCCTTGTCGCCGTACGGCGTATCCTTGCCGAGGTCCGGGTTCGGAATCTTCACCGCATCGTGAATCTTCAGGAACCCCGCCTGCATCGCGAACAGCACTTCAAAGTAGTCGCGATAGAGCTTGGCCTTGTCCTTGTTGCGCGGTTCGCAGGTGAGATAGTAACTGCCCAGCGTGATATCCTGCGTCGGCGACGCGATCGGCTTGCCGTTGGCGGGCGAGAAGATGTTGTTCGGCGCAAGCATCAAGAGCTTGGTCTCCATCTGCGCCTCGTTCGACAGCGGCACGTGGACCGCCATCTGGTCGCCGTCGAAGTCCGCGTTGTACGCGGTACAGACCAGCGGGTGCAGACGCAGCGCCGAACCTTCGATCAGCACCGGGTCGAACGCCTGGATACTCAGACGGTGCAGCGTAGGCGCGCGGTTCAGCATCACCGGATGCCCCTTGGTCACTTCGTCGAGGATATCCCACACCACCGGCTCGCCGCGCTCGATCATCTTCTTGGCGCCGCGGACGGTGTGCGCGTAACCGCGCCCCTTGAGGTGCCGGATGATGAAGGGCTCGAAGAGGATCATCGCCATCTTCTTCGGCAGTCCGCACTGGTGAATCTTCAGTTCCGGGCCGACGACGATGACCGAACGGCCGGAGTAGTCGACACGCTTACCGAGCAGGTTCTGACGGAAGCGGCCCTGCTTGCCTTTGAGCATATCCGAAAGGCTCTTCAGCGGACGGTTTCCGGCGCCGGTCACCGCGCGGCCGTGACGGCCGTTGTCCAGCAGCGAGTCCACCGCCTCCTGCAGCATGCGCTTTTCGTTGCGGATGATCACTTCCGGCGTGCGGATCGACAGCAGCGTCTTGAGCCGGTTGTTCCGGTTGATGACGCGGCGGTAGAGGTCGTTGAGGTCGCTGGTGGCGAAACGGCCGCCCTCGAGCGGAACCAGCGGGCGCAGATCCGGCGGAATCACCGGCAGCACCGTCAGAATCATCCACTCCGGACGCGAATTGCTCGCCATGAACCCTTCGACCAGCCGCAGCCGCTTCGCCAGCTTCTTGCGGATCGCCTTGTTCCGGGTTCCTTCGAGGCTGACCTCCAGCTCCGCCTTGAGCGCCGGCAGGTCGACCCGCTCGAGCAGCGTCTTGATCGCCGGAGCGCCCATCTCGGCGACGAAAGCGTCGCCGTAGTCGTCCACCGCCTGGCGGTATTCGATTTCGGTCATGGTCATACCGACCTGCAGCGGCGTATCGCCCGGATCGGTGACCACATACTCTTCATAATAGATCACATGCTCGAGCGACTTCGCGGTCATGTCGAGCACCAGACCGATGCGGCTGGGCATGCACTTGAAGAACCAGATGTGCGAAACCGGCACCGCCAGCTCGATGTGCCCCATGCGCTCGCGGCGCACTTTGGCCTGGGTCACTTCGACGCCGCAGCGGTCGCAGACGATTCCCTTGTGCTTGACCCGCTTGTACTTGCCGCAGTAGCACTCCCAGTCACGGGTGGGTCCGAAGATGCGCTCGCAGAAGAGTCCCCCCTTCTCCGGCTTGAAGCTCCGGTAGTTGATGGTTTCCGGGGTCTTCACCTCGCCGAACGACCACGAACGGATCACCTCCGGCGACGCGACATTGATCGAAACCGCACTGAACGAAGTCGCCGAGCTCTTGCCCAGCAGCTCCCGGTAGGCATAAGTATTGTCAATCAAGGTATCTTCCTCCTCGAATTAGTTTTCGGACGTCTTCTTGACGGTGCGGATGTCGAGCCCGAGGCTCTGCATCTCCTTCAACAACACGTTGAAGGACTCCGGCCGCCCGGCTTCCAGCACGTTCTGCCCCTTGACGATGGATTCGTAAATCCGGGTGCGCCCGGTCACATCGTCCGACTTCACGGTCAGCATCTCCTGAAGGTTGTAGGCGGCTCCGTACGCTTCGAGCGCCCACACTTCCATTTCTCCGAACCGCTGACCGCCGTGCTGCGCCTTACCGCCCAGCGGCTGCTGCGTCACCAGCGAGTAGGGACCGACCGCACGGGCGTGAATCTTGTTCGCGACCAGGTGGTCCAGCTTCAGCATGTAGATCTGGCCGACCATGACGCGCTGGTCGAACTTGTCGCCGGTGCGCCCGTCGTACACATCCGCCTTGCCGTCGTAGACCCACTCGCCGGATTCGGTCTGCTTGAAGCCCCAGTGGTAGTCGTGACCTTCCTTCTTGGTGAAGGCCTCGTTGCCCTGCTTCATCAGCTCGATGATCTCCTTCTCGCTGATACCGTCGAAGACCGGGGTCGCCGCCTTGATTCCGAGCATCTTCGCCGCCCAGCCGAGGTGGGTTTCCAGCACCTGCCCGATGTTCATACGGCTCGGCACGCCGAGCGGGTTCAGCACGATGTCCACCGGAGTGCCGTCCTCGAGGAACGGCATGTCTTCAATCGGAACAATCCGCGAAACGATACCCTTGTTTCCGTGACGGCCGGCCATCTTGTCACCGACCTGCAGTTTGCGCTTGCAGCCGACGTAGACCTTGACCCGCTTGATCACGCCGTTTTCGCCGTTTTCGGCGGCGTCGAGGTTGTCCACCATCCGGCGATGACGCTCCTCGTTCTCCTGGAACTGCGGAATGAATCCGTCAATGATCTCGGTCAGCGTCTTCTTGAGCTCGCAGTCCTCCATGCTCCAGCAGTCGTAGTGGGTCGCCAGCTTCTGGATCGAACTCTTGGTGACCTTGCGGTTGGAGCTGATCAGCACCGCGTTCTCACGCGACGGCGACATATCGAAGATCGGATACGGCAGCTTGACACCGAGCATCACATCCGACAGCCGCGCGGTGAGGTCCTCGATCAGGCCGTTGTAGACGTCGCGGTAGTCGTTCCGCATCATCTTCTCCTGGCGGCGGACCTCGGTCTTGGTCATGTTCGCCCGGGCGGCATCCTTGGCGTACTCAATGCGGATGTCCATGACGATACCGCCCTTGCCGCTGGAAACCATCAGGCTCGAATCCTTCACATCCGCCGCCTTCTCCCCGAAGATGGCGCGCAGCAGACGCTCTTCCGGCGCCAGCTCGGTCTCGCTCTTCGGCGTGATCTTGCCGACCAGAATGTCGCCCGGCTTGACCTCGGCGCCCTCGTAGACGACGCCGCGGCTGTCGAGGTTGCGCAGCGCGTCCTCGCTCACATTCGGAATATCGCGGGTGATCTCTTCCGGCCCGAGCTTGGTCTCGCGGCTGGTGATTTCAAATTCGTCCACGTGAATGCTGGTGTAAACATCCTCCTTCACCAGCCGTTCGCTGACGATGATCGCGTCTTCGAAGTTGTATCCGCACCACGGCATGAACGCCACCAGCACGTTGCGGCCGAGGGCGAGTTCGCCCCCCTGGGTCGCAGCGCCGTCGGCCAGCACGTCACCCTTGTGAACCACGTCGCCGCGGGAGACCACCGGGCGCTGGTTGACGCAAGTTCCTGCGTTGCTGCGCAGATATTTGTAAAGCCGGTAATTCTGGTACGACTTCTTGTCGGCATCCTCCGCCGGCAGTTTGCCGTCCGGCGTGACGAGCACATGGCTGGAGGAGACCTCCGCCACGATGCCGTCCTCCTTCGCCACCACCACCGCGCGGGAGTCGCGGGCGATGCGGGCCTCCAGACCGGTCCCGACGTAGGGGGACTCCGGCATCAGAAGCGGAACCGCCTGGCGCTGCATGTTCGAACCCATCAGCGCGCGGTTCGCGTCGTCGTGTTCCAGGAACGGGATGATGCCGGCAGCCGCACTGACCAGCTGCTTCGGCGAAACGTCCATGTACTGCACCTCTTCGCGCGGATGCTCGCCGGACTCCCCGTGGAAGCGGCTCATGATCATTGGACGCACGAAGCGGTTGTTCTCGTCGAGCAGCGCGTTGGCCTGCGCGATGACGAACTGCTCCTCCTTGTCCGCGGTCAGATAGTCGATCTGATCGGTCACCTGACCGTCGACCACCTTGCGGTAGGGGGTTTCCAGGAATCCATACTCGTCGATGATCGCGTAGAGCGACATCGAGCTGATCAGACCGATGTTCGGACCTTCCGGCGTCTCGATCGGGCAGATCCGGCCGTAGTGGCTGGAGTGCACGTCGCGCACCTCGAATCCGGCGCGGTCACGCGAAAGACCGCCGGGACCGAGCGCGGAGAGACGGCGCTTGTTGGTAAGCTCGCTCAGCGGGTTGGTCTGGTCCATGAACTGCGACAGCTGGCTGCGGGCGAAGAAGTCGCGGATCACACCGGCGAACGCCTTCGGATTGATCAGTTTCGACGGCGTGACGTTCTGCTCGTCGAAGGTCATGCGCTCGCGGATCAGCCGCTCGGTGCGGAGCAGGCCGGCCCGGCACTGGTTCTGCAGCAGCTCGCCGACGGTGCGGACGCGCCGCGCGCCGAGGTGGTCGATGTCGTCCACCTGCCCGCCGACGTGACGGAGCTTGATCAGCATCTTGGTCGCCGCCATCAGATCCTTCGGGTCGAGCGTGCGCTGCGTCAGCGGAATATCCTGCTTGAGCCGCTCATTGAGCTTGTAGCGGCCGACCGCGCCGAGGTCGTACCGGCGGTTGTCGAAGAAGAGCCGCTTGATCAGCAGTTTGGCGTTGTTGATGTTCGGCGGATCGCCGGGACGCATGCGCCGGTAGATCTCCTTGAGGGCATCCTCCTCGTTGCGGGCGGGATCCTTGCGCAGACAGCCGATGAGGTAGTTGTCCCCCTCGGCGACGTAGGCGAGTTCCACCTCGCGGATTCCGGCGTCGACCAGCTGCTTGAGGTGGTTTTCGGTGAGCTGGACCAGTTCGTCGATCACCAGCACATCGTCCTCGGTGGTGATGTCGTCCACCGTATAGAAGCCGGAGAGATCCTTCTGCTTGAGCAGCGAAGAGACCGAATGCTTCTTCACCTCGTAGCACTCGGCGAGAATGTCGCGGTTGGTCGGGTAGCCGATCGCCCGGAGGAAGGTCGTGATGTAGAACTTCC